>JBIIEY010000122.1:0-6310 GCA_044237595.1 Burkholderiaceae bacterium
GTTTTGTCGTCTGGTATGCAAAAGCGAGCGATCGCACGTTCAATCGCCTCGGCTCCCTGATTTTGCTCTGCGGGGGCGTAAGACGGATGAATACTGGTCACGACGCGGTTGCCTGGCAGTGCATCCGTCATCATCGCACTTGAGCTGCCTGCCGCGCCCGGCTCATCTTCCAGCCAGGTCAGCGCCAGCGCGGTGACATTATCCCCGTTTTTGCCACCAGCGACGGCGGCGGACTTTACCAGCTCCGGCACAGCCACTTCCAGCGATCGGGCAGACAGACGATAGGCGAGTTCATGCTCAGGGATACTGGACCAGAGCCCATCCGAGCACAGCAGGATCTGGTCACCGGTTTTAAGACGCACGGGCGGTGCTTTTTCCACACGGGGCAAGGTGGGCGCACCGACGCAGTTGTAAAGTTTATTGCGATCAGGATGGAACAGTCTTTCAGCGGGGGACAACCTGCCGAGCGAGACGAGACGTTCGACATGCGAGTGATCGACCGTGCGCGCCAGTATGCGACCGCTGCGCAGCCAGTACAGGCGCGAATCACCGCAATGAGCCCAATGCGCCTCGCCTTGCTGGACGATACAGGCAACGATGGTCGTACGGGGCGTATCAGGAAGCCGATGCTCTGCACGATAGCGATGCAACGCGTGATGCGCCGCAAAGACGAGATCTTCAAGCAAGCGCGACGGATCAGCCACTGTGGGCCTTGCCCTCTCCTGAAACAAGGCGCCCATGACCTGCATCGCCATCGAAGCAGCCAACTCGCCATGCAAATGTCCGCCCATGCCATCTGCCAGCAAGAGCAGTAGCGCATCGCGGGTGAAGCAGTACCCCATCCTGTCCTGATTGCTGCTGCGACCGCCGATCTGGCTGTCCTGATAAATCGAGAAACGCATGTTCAACCCACCAGTCGGCGTAGCCGGGAAAGTAGGGTGTTGGACGCCGCTGTGCTGTTTCTGGGTGGACGTAGCGCCTTTTGCAGAGCGAACACACTCTGAGGACGTTTGAGGGGCTCCAGCATCAGGCTCCAGCGGACAGTATCAATGAGTTCGCTCGAATAAAGCCCGCGCAGCTGATGATAGAAATCATCCATGCGATCTTCACGTTTTCTTTCCATGGCCGATTGCGGCGGTACGCCCACCATGCATGTGAAGATCGACGCTCCAATGCTGTAGATATCCGTCCAGGGGCCGAGCTCTTTTTTGGCATAGAGCTCAGGGGCAGCGAAGCCCGGGGTATACATTGGATGTAGCTGGGATAAATCAGTGTGCAACGTCTGCCTTGCCGCGCCAAAATCGATAAGTATGGGTGTACCGTCCGAGCGTAAATAAATGTTGGCGGGCTTGAGATCAAGGTGCAGCAATTTGTGCGTGTGAACTTCGCGCAAGGCATCCATGACTTGCGCGAACATGCGGCGCACTACGGTCTCAGTAATGAGCGGCTTGTCGCCCTTTTTTTTGCGACGGGCAATATGCTCCTGCAAGGACCGTCCGTGTTCATAACCCATGACCAGATAGACAGTGTCATGTGCACGAAAGAAATTCAGTACCCGTATGACATGGGGGTGGACGATAGACGCTAGCGCCCTGCCCTCATCAAAAAAACACTTCAGGCCGATGCGATACAACTCGACATGCTCAGGGGCGACCGTGGGCTGCAGCTCGCCCGCCGCACGCCGCGCCAGTGCGGCCGGCATGTATTCCTTGATGGCGACGGAATTGCCATCATTGTCTTCGGCAAGGTACACAATGCTGAAGCCGCCGACGGCGATCTTCTTTACAATGCGGTATCCGCCGATTTCTATTCCATCCGGCAATGCTGCGTTGGTTTGAACGGCCATCTCTACGAACACTCCATCATTTTCCCGGCTCGGGATTGTGTGGATTAATTAGCTTTTTGTAAAGCCAGACAGGAACTTTATTTTGACTATCAGCAGTATGACCGGGTATGCCGTCGTCAAGCGCGAAAGCGATGCAGGCACGCTGACAATCGAACTTAAAAGCGTGAATTCGCGCTTTCTCGATTTGCAATTCCGCATCAATGATGAACTTCGCTCACTCGAGCCCATGCTGCGGGAAGCGATCATGGCACGCGCCGCACGCGGCAAAGTCGAGTGCCGGCTATCATTTGGTCGCAAGGAGCAATCCGACACCAGCCTCGCGGTCAATGAGACATTACTCGCTGCGCTCAACACAGCGCAACACAACGTGCTGGCTACATTCAGCGGCGCGCGCCCGATGTCGGTCAATGAATTGCTGCGCTGGCCCGGCGTGCTTTCGGAATCAGAGCTGGGGCAGGATTCGCTACAGGCTGATGTACAGGCAGCGCTCAGAGATACGCTGGATGCGTTTGTGACGTCGCGTCAGCGCGAAGGTGCTTCGCTCGAGACCATGCTGCTCTCGCGCATCGATGATATTGAACAAATCGTTTCCCGAATTACACCGCTGGTACCTCAGGCGGTGGAGCAGTTTCGCCAGAAGGCCATTGAACGCATGCAAGAAGCGTTGGGTCAGGCAATCGGAGACGGCAGCGCTTTACCAACCGACCTGCAAGATCGCATACGGCAGGAAGTCACCCTCTACGGCATACGTGTGGATGTGGCTGAGGAGCTCACACGTTTATCTGGTCATCTGACCGAGACGCGCGCCATTCTCAAAAAAGGCGGTCAGGTTGGCAAGCGTCTGGATTTCATGATGCAAGAACTCAACCGCGAAGCCAATACATTGGGGTCCAAAGCAGCCGTCAAAGAATTGTCAGAGGCATCGATGCAGATGAAACTGCTGATTGAACAAATGCGCGAGCAAGTACAAAACCTTGAATAAGCGCGGCTCTGCCATGTACTGAAACCACCGGCATTTAAACCAACGTCCTCATGTCCAAAACCTTCGCACACGCTGGCAGTCTTTTTGTGGTGGCTGCGCCTTCCGGTGCCGGCAAATCATCGCTGGTCAGGGAGCTGATGGCACGAGATCGTGCCCTGCATCTCTCGGTATCTTTCACGACCCGCACACCGCGTCCGGGTGAGTCGCATGGACGCGAGTATTTTTTTGTAAGCGAAGCCGAATTTCTGGAACGGGAGCGTAACGGCGAATTCCTGGAATCCGCGAAAGTGCATGGGAATTTTTACGGAACATCGCGGCTTGTGATTGAAAAAAATATGCAAGCGGGCAAAGATGTACTGCTTGAAATCGATTGGCAAGGTGCGCAGCAGGTACGTAAATATTTCCCCGATGCGGTGGGTATTTTCATTTTGCCGCCGTCAATTGCCACATTGGAGCAAAGACTGCGCGCACGCGGTCAAGATGCAGAAGATGTCATTGCCCGCCGAGTACAGGCCGCAGCCGGAGAGATCGCCCATGCCTCTGAATTCGACTATGTTATTATCAATGCAGATTTCGCTGTCGCTTCGTCCGAACTGACAGCTATCGTAGAGGCCTCACGGTGCAGATTCTCTCAGCAGGCCTCGCGCAACGGCGCTCTGTTCGCCGACTATGGCATCCACGTTCAATTGAAATAACGTCCCATCTCAGGAGATTGCATGGCTCGCATTACTGTCGAAGACTGCCTCAAAAGAATTCCTAACCGCTTCCAACTCACATTGGCAGCCACCTACCGCGCTCGTCAGATCCTTCAGGGTCACACCCCCAAGGTTGACAGCGATGACAAGGCAACCGTCATTGCCCTGCGTGAAATCGCCGCAGGGCATGTCGGTATTGAAATGCTCAAGAAAGTCCCAAGTTAATTAACTGTCACAAGACCACCTCGGGGCGGCCAGCAGAATGAATCCGGTTTTCACCGATACCCCTGCCACTTCCGCCCGCCGGAAGTCCCCATCAGCTGCGCCCACGAAAGCATCATCTGACGAATCCACCCCTGTCGCTGGGGTGGCCTCCGTTACCCAGCTGGTCAACCGGCTGTCTGAATACCTGAATCCATCGGAACTGAAAAAAATCAAAGAAGCCTACCGCTTCTCTGATGAAATGCATCTGGGTCAGATGCGCAAGTCCGGTGAGCCTTATATCTCGCACCCCATTGCCGTGGCTGAAATCTGCGCCGACTGGAAGCTCGACGCGCAGGCCATCATGGCGGCGCTGCTCCATGACGTGATGGAAGATCAGGATGTCAAGAAAGACGAGCTGATCGAGCGCTTCGGTGCCCCGGTCGCTGCATTGGTCGATGGCTTGTCCAAACTCGACAAGATCGAATTCCAAAGCCAGATTGAGCAGCAGGCCGAAAATTTCCGCAAGATGCTGCTGGCCATGGCCCGCGATGTGCGCGTCATTCTCGTCAAGCTCGCCGACCGTCTGCACAATATGCGCACGCTGGATGCGATGTCACCCGAGAAGCGCCGACGGATCGCGCGCGAGACTCTGGAAGTCTATGTGCCGATAGCGCACCGGCTGGGTCTCAACAATATCTATCGTGAACTGCAGGATCTGTCGTTCTCTCACATGCTGCCACTGCGGTATCGCACCCTGTCCAAGGCCGTGCGAGCGGCACGGGGTAACCGGCGTGAACTGGTCAGCAAGATTCTGGAAACGGTGAAACAGGGACTGGCAAATGCCGGTATCGAAGCTGGCGTCTATGGCCGCGAAAAAACCCTGTATGGCGTTTACCGCAAGATGCGAAACAAGCATCTGAGCTTTTCTCAGGTGCTGGATGTCTATGGCTTTCGCATCGTCGTCAATAATTTCGCGAACTGTTATGTTGCACTGGGTACCCTGCACTCCATGTTCAAGCCCATGCCGGGCAAGTTCAAGGATTACATTGCCATTCCCAAGCTCAATGGCTATCAGTCGCTGCATACGACACTGATCGGCCCGTATGGCACACCGGTTGAATTCCAGATCCGCACGGAAGAAATGCACCATGTGGCTGAATCCGGTGTCGCAGCGCATTGGCTCTACAAGAATGAAGATGGTCAGCTGACCGATCTGCAGCAGCGTACGCACGCTTGGCTGCAATCACTGCTTGATATCCAACATCAGACGGGTGACTCGGCCGAGTTTCTGGAACATGTGAAGGTGGATCTGTTTCCTGATTCCGTTTACGTGTTCACGCCCAAGTCCACCATCATCGCACTACCGCGTGGCGCTACTGCGCTGGATTTTGCGTATACGATTCACACCGATATCGGCGATCACGCCGTATCGGCACGCATTAATCACGAGGCGGCTGCACTCAAAACCGAGCTGCGTAATGGCGATATTGTCGGTATTGATGTCTCCGATGATGCACGGCCCACGCCGAACTGGCTGACCTTTGTACGAACGGGCAAAGCGCGATCGGCGATTCGCCATCATCTGCGCACCATCGATCGCGAAGAAGCCATTGAGCTGGGGCGCATGCTGCTGGAACAGTCGCTCGCGGCGCTGGATCTTCCCACGACAATACCGACCGACATTGGCGAGCGACTGATTAACGACACCAGTGCCAAATCTGTGAGCGATCTGCTAGCCGAGATTGGTGTTGGCAAGCGCATGGCGATGCTGGTTGCACGACATATTCACGGGCTGATTCAAGGCAAACCCGACAAGACAAGCCTGCCAGATAACCAAGGCAGCGCCAAGATCAAGCCTGTCATCATCACGGGCCATGAGCCGGCCTCGTCGGTACAGCTTGCGCCCTGTTGTCTGCCCATTCCTGGTGATGCATTGACAGGGCATCTTCGTCGTGACCAGACACTGTCCGTACATGCGGCCGAGTGTGAGGTCGCCAAACGCCTGCGCACAAAAGAGCCAGGGCGCTGGATTGATGTGAGCTGGGCTCATGAGCATGCACGTCGCTTCGAAACCCGTATCCGTGTGCTGCTGCAGGATGAGAAAGGCGCGCTGGCACGACTGGCCGCAGAGATCAACGAGTCCGATTCCAATATCGTGCACGTGGGTATGGATGAAGGCAGCAGCAGCCCGATGACGGAGCTGCGCTTCACAGTACAAGTTGAGGACCGCGTTCACCTCGCCCGTCTGATGCGTAATGTCAGACGCGTCAAAGGTGTAGAAAGAATTCTGCGGGAACGCTCTTGATGTCACCGCCGCATACAGCATGCGCCCCACAACATCCCCACGAAAACCTCATCAAGGCACTTTGCGTTTAACCTTTTTTTGCAGCCGGCGTATACCAAACCAGACAAACAAGGCCACCACCGGCACCGCAATGCCAGTCAGCAGATCCGGATCGATGTGCAGACCTGAAGCTTTTGCAGCCTTGCCGCCATAGCTGATCAAACCCGCCAGATAGTAGGACACGGCAACCACCGATAATCCTTCCACCGCCTGCTGCAATCGCAATTGCTGTGCGGCGC
>JBIIEY010000123.1:0-6179 GCA_044237595.1 Burkholderiaceae bacterium
TATTGACCGCAGTCGGAGGCCTGGTACTGATCGTCGCGCTGCTGGCGAGCTTCATCCTGATGATGGCTTACCCCAGCTTGCCGGATATTGATGCGCTCGCGACCTATCAACCCAAAATGCCACTGCGTGTTTTTTCTGCAGATAACGTGCTGATCGGAGAATTCGGTGAGGAGAGACGCAGCCTAGTACGTTACAAAGATATTCCGCCGGTGATGAAGCAAGCCGTGCTGGCGATCGAGGATGATCGTTTTTATGAGCACGGTGGTGTCGACTACTGGGGAATTTTGCGCGCAACGATTAACAACACCTTCGGTGGCAGTCGTCAGGGTGCCTCGACCATCACGCAGCAAGTAGCGCGCAATTTCTTTTTATCCAGCGAACAGACCATCAAGCGCAAGCTGTATGAGGTACTACTTGCCTGGAAAATAGAAAAGACACTGACGAAAGACCAGATTCTCGAGTTGTACATGAATCAGATTTACCTCGGACAGCGAGCCTATGGCTTTGCCTCCGCAGCCCAGATTTATTTTGGTAAAAAGCTCAATGAAGTAACTGTTGCAGAAGCTGCGATGCTCGCTGGCCTTCCCAAGGCACCTTCCGCCAATAACCCCGTCGTGAACCCAAAACGCGCAAAGGCGCGCCAGCAGTACATATTGCAGCGCATGCATGATCTGGGCTATATCACCACGGCCCAATATGAGAAGGCGCGCGATGAAGAACTCCGGATCAAAATGGATAGCACGGACTTCGGCATTCATGCCGAATACGTTTCGGAAATGGCACGGCAGATGGTCTATGACCAATTCCGTGAAGATGCCTATACACGCGGCTTCAATGTGTTCACCACCATTACCAAAGCCGATCAGGATGCTGCGTACCTGGCGCTACGTCGTGGTGTGCTTGAGTATGAAAAACGTCAGCCTTATCGTGGACCCGAAGGCTATATGGATATTCCAGCGAACAAATCCGAAGCAGAGGCCGCAATCGAGTCCGAGCTCGCCGAGCACCCCGATAGCGATGGCATTATTGCTGCGGTAGTTTTATCGGCCAGCTCCAAGAACGTTCAGGCATTGCTGGCGTCCGGCGAAGAGATCACGATTGCCAACACCGAACTCGGTGCTGCTGCTGCAGCCCTCACGGATAAAATGCCGGCAAACAAACGCATACGACGTGGTGCAATCATACGCGTGATGCAGGAAGGCGCAGGATGGTCCATCATTCAGCTACCTGAGGTGGAGTCGGCGTTTGTATCCATCAGCTCTGAAGATGGGCGCATCAAGTCACTGGTCGGTGGCTTTGATTTCAGTCGCACAAAATTCAATCATGCGACCCAAGCCTGGCGCCAGCCTGGCTCGACCTTCAAGCCCTTCATCTATTCAGCCTCACTGGAAAAAGGTTTGTCGCCTGCCACCATGATCAATGACGCACCTATCGTATTTGATGCCGGCAAAACCGGGTCGCAAGCATGGGAACCTAAAAATTATGACGGCAAATATGATGGCCCATTGTCCATGCGCAAAGGTCTGACGCGTTCCAAAAACATGATCTCGATCCGAATCCTGGATCGAATCGGTGTCAATTACGCACAGGAGTACGTGACACGCTTCGGCTTTGATCGCGAAAAAAATCCCCCATATCTGACAATGGCGCTGGGCGCCGGCGCCGTGACGCCGTTACAGATGGCTGGCGCCTATGCCGTGTTTGCCAATGGCGGATACAAAATCAATCCTTACTTGATTTCGAAGATTACAGATAACAGTGGCCGTACGCTGTTTCAAGTCACGCCTGAACATGCTGGCGATGAAAACCTGCGCGTCATCGATGCTCGTAATGCGTATCTGATCGACAGCATGCTCAAAGATGTGGTTAAACATGGTACTGCCATGCGAGCCTTGGCACTAAAACGTCCCGACATCGCAGGCAAGACCGGCACCACCAATGATTCCATTGACGCCTGGTTTGCAGGTTATCACCCCAAACTGGTCGGTGTGGCGTGGATCGGTTTCGACAAGCCCAGAAATCTCGGAAGTCGCGAAACAGGCGGCGGCCTGGCGCTACCCATCTGGATCAGTTACATGCAAAAAGCGCTGCAAGGATTGTCCGTACAAGAGCGCGTCATGCCAGCCGGTGTGACCACCTACGCGGGCGATTACGTGTATACCGAATTTGCGGATGGCAGCGGGGTGAGCTCGGTCGGGCTGACGCCGTCTGGTGATCCCGATGGAACCGGCGAGAAAAAAGAAGACGAGCCCCAGAGCGAAATCTTCTAGGGGGATTGATCAAGCATTTCCCTGATCCTGCTTCAGATGAAGTATCGCTCCGGCCTGCGCACTGGCCAGCCGGGACAGTGCAGCAAAAAGTTCTGATCCATCTCGGGTATCTTTCCAGTGCTGATCATCCGTCATACGGTAGTGGAATCCGCCGGCTCGAGCAGCGACCCAGATTTCCTGCATCGCCGCTTGCGTGTTAACGATGATTTTCGAGCCCTGATCGATAAATTCGATTTCCAACACATTGCCGCTGCGGCTGCATTCCAGATCGACATCCGCAGCATCGCCGGCTCGCTCCATACCGATTTCAATCGCATCCAATACAGCCTCTGCGGCTGCAAGGAACTCAGATTCGCTCATGCTAAACTCCGGTAGATTTTTTAACAGGCCGCAGTCTTGAATAAAGGCGGTCTCCAAGTGAATTTTGAACATCATGCTCAGATTCGGCATCATTTTAGCGGCGATCGCATTATCCGGCCTGAGTGCTTGCGGACAGACTGGCCCGCTCTACCTGCCCGATCGTCCCGCGCCCAGCACCAAGACCGATGCCGAGTTTGATGCTCAGCCTGCCAAACCCGACCCTACTCGCAAGCCCTGAACATAGTGAATACGCCGCATTTCCATTACCGTGATGGTGAACTTTTTGTCGAAGGTGTCGCGCTGAGCGCCATAGCGAAAGCCTTTGGCACACCCACCTATGTCTATTCACGTGCCAGCCTGACTGAAAATTTCCTCGCCTACGACCAAGCCTGCCGCGCGCATGGCCGTGGCAAAGGATCGGCACTCATCTGCTATGCGGTCAAATCCAATGCCAATATTGCGGTTCTTAACTTGCTCTCGAAACTGGGCTCGGGTTTTGACATCGTCTCAGGAGGCGAACTGCAACGCGTGATCGCGGCTGGCGGCAATCCGCACAAGGTCATTTTTTCCGGCGTGGGTAAAACACGCGATGAGATGCAACTCGCGCTTTCGCATGACATCTTGTGCTTTAACGTTGAATCGATTCCGGAGTTGCATCGTCTGAATGAAGTCGCATCCAGCATGGGGAAACGTGCTCGCGTATCGCTGCGCGTGAACCCGGATGTCGATGCGAAGACCCATCCGTATATCTCCACCGGTCTCAAGGACAACAAGTTTGGCATTGCTTTTGAAGATGCGCTGCCCACCTACCGGGTTGCAGCCAGCTTGCCCAGTCTTGAAGTCACGGGCATCGACTGCCATATCGGCTCCCAGCTGCTCGATGACGCACCTCTGCTGGAAGCGCTGGACAAGATCATCGAGCTAGTCGACCAGCTCGCCTCAGAAGGCATCGCGCTGCATCATCTGGATATCGGCGGTGGTATTGGTATTTGCTACGACCAGGAAAAACCGGTGGCGGTCCGAGATTATCTGGCAAGACTATTTGCACGCATTGATCGCTGGCGCGCAGAGAAGTACAGCAGCAAGCCATTGACCATCATGTTTGAGCCGGGCCGGTCTATCGTTGGTAACGCGGGAGTGCTTCTGACCGAAGTGCACTACCTGAAGCATGGCAGCTCCAAGAATTTCGCTGTGGTCGATGCTGCAATGAATGACCTGATGCGCCCGGCGATGTACGAGGCCTGGCATGGCGTTCAGGTGGTCAAGCCCCAGTCCCATGAATCACACATTTATGATGTGGTCGGGCCCGTATGTGAATCCGGTGACTGGCTCGCTCGCGAACGCGCGCTGGCAATTGCGCCCGGCGATCTGCTGGCTATCATGTCAGCCGGCGCCTATGGCATGACCATGGCTTCGAACTACAACACGCGCGGCCGCGCGGCTGAAATCCTGGTGGATGGTGATCAGTTCAGCCTGATACGTCGGCGGGAAACAGCGGCTGAGCTATTCGCACTCGAATCGATTCCGAAGTAATTGGTTTATCCGCGGCGCAGAGTATCCCGACGTAACCAGATCAATCGTAACGCCAACAACACAGCGATCACTGCGGCAATCACCAGCGGCTCGGTAAAATTGTTTTTGCCTGCTCGCATCCACCAGAAATGCAGCAGGGCCAATATCGCAATCAGATAAATCAGGCGATGCAGCACGGACCAGCGCCTGCCTAGTTTCCTGAGCATGAGGTCGTTACTGGTCAATGCCAGTGGTACCAATAACACGACGGCCGAGAAACCCATCGCAATGAAGGGGCGCTTCAAAACATCGCGCATCATCTCGGCAAGATCAAAAAAATGATCGAACCAGATGAAGGTCAGAAAATGAAGGCTGGCGTAAAAGAAGGTGAACAAGCCCAGCATGCGACGAAAGCGAATGAGCGCGTTCAGGCCGGTGACGCGACGCAGCGGTGTGACGGCGAGTGTCAGGCAAAGAAAATATAACGTCCAGTCACCCGTGGCACGGGTAATGAATTCAATCGGGTTGGCGGTAAGCCCGTCCTGCAAACCCAGTACGATCAGACGCAGCAAAGGCAGCAACGAGAGCCCAAACACCATCCACTTTGCCCAGAGCAGCTGTCGGGGAGCAAAGCGCATGGTATTGATCAGTAGAATTTTTTGAGGTCCATGCCTGAGTACAGCGATGCCACTTCCGGGTAGCCATTGAACATCAGGGTCTTGCGCTTGCGCGTGAGGAAGCCATCTTCACCAATTCGGCGCTCCGTGGCTTGCGACCATCGCGGATGACTGACTTCCGGATTCACGTTGGAATAGAAACCATACTCGTCCGGTGCGACGCTATTCCATGCTGTTTTGGGCTGGGTTTCGGTCAAGCGAATGCGCACAATGGATTTCGCCGACTTGAATCCGTATTTCCAGGGCACGATGATTCGCACGGGTGCCCCATTCTGATTTGGCAGTACCTGCCCATACATGCCCAAGCTGAGCATAGTGAGTGGATGCATGGCCTCATCCAGACGAAGTCCTTCGACATAAGGCCATGACAAAACCCGGCTGCCCAGCCCTGGCATTTGCGCAGGATCGGCGAGCGTGGTGAATTCGACGAATTTCGCATTCCCCGTTGGTTCGACTTTGCGTATCAACTCGGCCAGCGAATAGCCGGCCCAGGGAATCACCATCGACCAGCCTTCGACACAGCGCAGGCGATAGAGGCGCTCTTCGATGGGCGCGAGTTTGAGCAGGCTGTCGATATCAAGTGTGATGGGCTTTTTGACTTCACCATCGATGCGCACGGTCCAGGGTTTTGTTTTCAGTGATCCGGCGCGCACCATGGGATCGCCCTTGTCGAGACCGAATTCATAGAAATTGTTATAGCTGGTCGCGTCTGCAATAGCAGTCGCCTTGTCCGCTGAGGTATAGGCTGGATTGATGCGAGCCGGTAGACGTGCGCGTGATGCTGCCTCATTGGCCACCGCAGCTTCGACCAAAGCGCCTGCTGACAAACCGCCCGCAGCGAGTTGCGCCAGAAAATGGCGGCGTGATTGCAGTTGCTCTCGCGGCGTAATTTCGGAGGGTAGTGGGTCAGTAGAACGAGGAAGTTTGATCAGCATGCTGGCTCCATGATGCAGTGAGGTAACACACGAACAAGCATGGGCTATCTGAAGACAGCCCATGCTCGATCTGCTTACAACTCGCCGTAAGAATGCAAGCCGGACAGAAACATATTCACGCCCAGAAAAGCAAAGCTGGTGACGAGCAGCCCGGTGATTGCCCACCATGCTGCCACTTGCCCACGCAAGCCTTTCATGAGGCGCATGTGCAGCCATGCGGCGTAATTAAGCCAGACAATCAATGCCCAGGTTTCCTTGGGATCCCATGACCAATAACCACCCCAGGCTTCGGCTGCCCACAGCGCGCCGAGAATCGTGGCGATCGTGAAGAAAGCAAAACCAACGGCGATTGCCTTGTACATGATGTCGTCGAGAACCTCGAGCGGGGGCAGACGATCCGACAGAATGGATTTGGATTTCAGCAG
>JBIIEY010000124.1:0-6168 GCA_044237595.1 Burkholderiaceae bacterium
TGTGATGTATTGCTCTTTTTATCCCACCTACCTGCAAGTCTTTGAGCGTCCGGAAGAAAACAACGTTTAAGGAGACGCTGAATAAATCTACTTTCTATGGCGAGCCAGCGTAGCTGTGCGACGCGTAGACCGGAAAAATCAAGAGCTTGCCGCAATTGATTCACCTGAAAATTTTTCTGATTTAATAAAATCAGCACCTACTTAGAAACTTGATCAGTCAATACGCTCCAACTTTGCAATACCCAGATCCAACAACTTCATCCCATTCCTGCCAAAGTTAATATTGGCACGCGCCTGCGTGCCGCTGCCTTCGATATTGACGATCACGCCCTCGCCAAATTTCGGATGAGACACCGTCTGGCCAGCGCGCCAGCCGGACTCTTTTTTATTGGTGAGCGATTGTGCAATCGCGTTATTGCCATGCTCGGGCTCATCCAGCCAGGCGGCCTTTTGCGTTTGCCCTACCCACTTGGCTTGCACCCTGGGTGACAGCCACTTCAGCGATTCATCGGGTAATTCTTCAAAAAACCGCGAGCGCAGGTTATAGCGAGTCTGGCCGTGCAGCATGCGCGTCTGCGCAAAACTCATGTAGAGCCGCTTGCGGGCGCGGGTGATCGCGACATACATCAGTCGTCGCTCTTCTTCGACACCGTCTTCGGCTTCTTCGCTGTTTTCATGCGGGAATAAGCCTTCTTCCAGACCGGTAATGAAGACTGCATCGAACTCCAGACCTTTGGCAGCGTGAACGGTCATGAGTTGAATCGCATCCTGCCCCGCCTGCGCCTGATTGTCGCCAGCCTCCAGCGAGGCATGCGACAAGAACGCCGACAAGGGTGACATCACTGCAGGGAGCGGCGCATCAGCGTCGATAATCTCTACGCCTTCGCCGATCGCAACTGGTGCAGCAGCGTCAACGCGAGGACCGAGCAAGGCCGGGGCATCCATGCCGAAACCTTCTTCAGATACAAATAGCGTTGCAGCACTGACCAACTGCTCAAGATTTTCGATACGGTCGGCGCCGTCTTTGTCGGACTGGTAATGCTGAATCAGCATGCTCTTGTCGAGGGTGACTTGCACCATCTCAGGCAAAGGCAATCGTTCGGTTTCGAAACGCAGCCCCTCAATTAATTTGACGAAACTGCCGAGTACCGTACCCGCCTTGCCTGCGACATAAGGCACTGCTGCATAAAGTGAAATACCATACTGGCGCGCTGCATCCTGCAATTGTTCGATACTGCGCGCACCAATGCCACGGGTAGGGAAATTCACGACGCGCAAAAAAGCGGAGTCATTGTGAGCATTGTCGATCAGCTGCAAATACGCGATCGCATGCTTGATTTCAGCGCGCTCGAAGAATCGCTGTCCGCCATAGACGCGATAAGGCATAGCCGCCGAAAAAAGCGCATGCTCGATCACGCGTGACTGGGCATTCGAGCGATACAGCATGGCGATTTCACTGCGCAGCCAGCCTTCAGCAATCAGGGATTTGGCTTCCTCGATCAACCATTGGGCTTCTTGCAGATCACTGGAAGCCTCAAGTATGCGAACTTGCTCGCCGTGACCGGCATCAGTGCGAAGGTTCTTGCCAAGGCGACGACGATTATGGGAGATCAGCTGATTGGCCGTATCAAGAATGTGGCCATGCGAGCGGTAGTTTTGTTCGAGCTTGATGAGATTCTCTACGTTGAATTCTCGCTCGAAGGCCGACATATTGCCAACGTTCGCGCCACGGAATGCGTAAATACTCTGATCATCATCACCGACGGCAAACACGGCAGCCTGCTCACCGGCGAGCAGCTTTAGCCATTTGTATTGCAGATCATTTGTATCCTGAAACTCATCGACCAGAATATGCTTGAAGCGCGCCTGATAGTGTTCGCGCAATGGCTGATTGCGCGACAACAGCTCGTAGCTGCGCAGCAGCAGCTCAGCGAAATCCACCACGCCTTCACGCTGACACTGATCGTCATAGGCTTCGTAGAGCTCGGCAAATTTGCGCTGGTAGTCGTCACTGGCATCGACATCTTTCGCACGCAGACCCTGATCCTTGGCGCGGTTGATGAAGTACATCAGATGCTTGGCCGGATATTTTTCATCATCGACATTGAGTCGCTTGAGCAGTCGCTTGATGGCCGACATCTGATCTTGCGAATCCAGTATCTGGAAGGTCTGGGGGAGCGCTGCATCGCGGTGGTGTGCGCGCAGCAGCCGGTTACAGAGCCCATGGAAGGTACCCACCCAAAGGCCACGCGTATTAATGGGCAAGATGGCCGACAGGCGCGCCAGCATTTCCTTGGCGGCTTTGTTGGTAAAGGTGACTGCCAGCAGGCCGCTGGGAGATACCTGACCCGTCGTGATCAGCCAGGCAATGCGGGTGGTGAGGACGCGGGTCTTGCCGGAACCCGCACCGGCAAGAATCAAGGCCGGCTGTGCTGGTAGCGTAACCGCAGCAAGTTGTTCAGGGTTGAGGTTTTGCAGGAGATTTTGCATCTCCGGATTATACGGTGCGATACGGCGCGAGCGAGTCGCGCCGTAGTTCGCTCAGGTGACTACGGCGATCACTGCTCTTTGGGCAGGTCAGCGTTTGCTTCGCCGACGTCTGATACCGATGCATCGGCAAAGATGGTGTACGCACCCTCGGTTTCATGCATCAGCCGACGCCCATCGCTCAAAGAGGTGTCATCAGAGGAGATTTCCTCTTCAGTCAAGGACGTCACTTCAATTTCAGATCCGATGCTGTTATCCAAGATGATTTCCGGTGCATGCTGTTTCTTGTCAGCTTCCAGAGAGGCGAGGCCTGTTCCCTTTGTGACAGACTTTGGCTTGAATGGCGACTCGAGGTCATCAGCGGGATCGGACCGCCCCAGCATGCGAGTAATACCTAACGCCCTTTCTGGACTCACGGGTGTAAATGATGTTTGCATCGTATCAGCTGTTTGCGCATGTTTCTGAATGCATTTGGCTACCTCCGTGATCGCCTTATGCCAGCTAAAAGTCTGCAGCAAATTAGGAGTACTAAATTTTCCCGACTTTTGTACATGATTAAGCCAAGCATTGGCAAACTGTAACAGTAAATCTTTCTGTAGACTTTGCTGAATCAACCGCTCCAATGGCTGTTTTTTTACCCCTTGATTTAAATAGGTGTGCAGCAGTATATCTAAACTTTTGATGATGACCCGCTCTTCTTTTAGCGAAATTCGCGAATTTTTATTGCCGAATAATGCGTTGCGAAGAATGACATTGTCGGCTGATGTTTTATTCAAAAACTGCTTATAGTAATCTCTGAAAGTTTTTGGTATCGGACTGAATTTTTCGTTGAGGTTAGCTTTGTTAACCCAGCGGTCACGTGCATGCACACTATTACTTAATGGCTTCAAGTGAGACTTGAGCTCGCCGGCCTTGAAATCTTGTTGGCGAATATCTTTCAGGCACAGGTAACTTAACTTCATAAGACAGAGCCTGTCTTTTTTATCAAGCCACACCTCACTTTGTAGTGCGCCGCCTGCTTTATTCAGCAGATCGACCATCGACTGCCGATGATTTCTGATGCTCGATCCTTTGTACGCGACGGCAAACCAGCTCTCTTGCTTGGGCATATAGACATAATTATTACCTTGCCTGTCCGATCCGGCCCGCACAATAGTCTCATCACTTTTATTGCGGACTGCGTTGTAAATCTCACAGACTGTTTTTTTTCCAATGCCTGATTGAAGTACGACCAGATCTCTTTTGTTTCTCGCGGCATGACCAACGACTGCTTGCATATTAAAACTCCTTTAACTAGTAAGTATTGACTTCAAGTCGATGAAAAAAATTTAGGCTCTTAAAAAATTTCTTTCGCTTATCTCGGGCGCTGACTCAATGTCCGCAATCGCATGAATTTCTTCTATTAATCGACTGGCATGCTGATGAAAATGCACAATGCATTGCTGTAGACCGGCAATAGTCCAGTCAGTCAGTGATACTTCGCTAATTAGCATTAACTCACCACTTGGCCCTGTCAGCGCAACACGAAGTGAGTTTTCTTCTGCATGGAGCAAGTTCAGGCAAAGCATAGTTGCGTAAATTACTGATTGATGCTCCTCATCCGGCTGACCTAACAGAGCCGACAAAAATAGATGCGATTTTTCCAAGTTGAAGGTCATTGTTATGGAAAGGCCATCGCTGGATTGCAAAGTCCAACTATCACTGGCTTCTTGTACTAACGAATCGATCCAGGATGAGCTTGGACCCAAGGATTGCATCAGCTCTTGCAATTGGATAAGTGCGATAGACAAAGCAAGCCTCGTTCATTCAAGTGTCGAATATCGAACAAATTGTTCGGAGATAGGTCACGGACTCTCAATTACGTTAGTGCGGCTCTCATGATCTATCCAAGAGAGCGCAGCTTGAGTCGCAAGAGTTGAATATTGGTTCCAAGAACGCCGACAGAATTGTCGAACGAGGTGGCAAAATCAGAAAAAAGTTATTGGGCGGCTGAGAACCGCCATCGTTAGCCGTGTGATGGCTTGCTGCACGGTGTGCAGGTGAGTTGAGCTTTTTATTACGAGTGGGGGGATGTTCAGCAGGTCGATGCGCGTCGATAAAGCAAAGACACTAGCAATGAAAACTACGAAAGCTATTTAGCAAAGAGCCTGACAAAATCAGACACCGCAGATGCAGGCTGCTCGTGCTGATAAACGCTACTGATTGCCGCTACCATGTCGGCACCTTCAGCGACCAGAGGCGCTGCGTTCTCAGGGGTCATGCCACCAATAACGCAAACGGGTAAAGCGATTGCCGCTTTGGCACGCGAGACGATATCAACCGGCGTGGATACCTCATATTTTTTTACCCGCGATGGATAAAAACCGCCAAAGGCCACATAACTAGCGCCAGCAATCGCCGCCTCCTGTGCTCTTTGTAAATCACCGTAGCAAGACGCGCCCAGAATTTTAGTTGGCCCGATGATAGACCGGACTGCGGCTACGCTGGCGTCGGTACCACCCACGTGCACACCGTCGGCGTCGAGCTCCTCACACAATGCGAGGTGATCATTGATGATAAAAGGCACTTTGTACTGACGGCATAGCGCTTGCAGCGCCGTCGCTTGTGTCAAACGCAGAGCGTCAGTTGCGGTTTTATGGCGGTACTGAAGTAAACCTGTACCTGCTTGCAATGCTGACTCTGTCACGCGCAGTAACTGATCGGTGTCGTCCCAATCAGGTGTGACCAGATACAAACCTTTCATGAAACCTCCGGAACTTGCATGACGGTTCGTGCAGGAATGCGCTGACCGCCTGCGATGGAATAAGCGTTAGACAGGGATACTTGCACCCACCGCTGTGATGTCGACAAGGCCTGTTGCATGTCCAGCTCAGTGGCAAGACATGCAGCAATCGCCGAGGCGAGTGTGCAACCCGAACCATGAAAACTGCCGCTCAAGCGTGGCCAGCGCCATGTTTGTTCATGGGATACGCTGAACCAGGTATTGATAACCTCATCGCCCTCGCCATGACCGCCATTGATCAGAACATGCGGCGTGGTGTGTAATAACTTTGACGCCTGTGCTGCCAGCGATGTTTCGCCATCGCATAGCCGCATAGCCTCGGGCAGGTTCGGGGTAATCAGCGTTGCCAGTGAGCGTAAAGGCCGCATCATGGCCACAGCATCTTCGCGCGCGAGCGCATCACCATGGCCACTGGCCAGTACTGGGTCCAGAACCACCGGCAAATCGGGGCGCTCTTGCCTGAGTCGCTTGATCGTCTCGCCAATCACAACAACATTATCCTGACTGCCAGTAATACCGATTTTGATCGCCGCGATTTGAAATTTCTCGCACAGCGCGCGGACTTGTTCGCGCAAGATAGTCGCGTCCACCGCATGGACTGCTGTCACATGATCATTGTCCTGCACGGTCAGCGTGGTGACGATCGTCAGTGCATGCGCGCCCATCGCGGCAATCGCTTCGATATCCGCTTGCACGCCGGCGCCGCCGCTGGGATCGAGCCCGGCAAACACCAGCACACAGGGACGCTTCATGCAACCCGACCCGCCATCGGGGATGAAGGCGATGCAGCGAAACGGCGCGGAATGCGGCCGGCAAGAAATGCTTCACGACCGGCTTCGATGGCCAGCTTCATTGCACGCGCCATGCGGATAGGATCTTTGGCGCCGGCAATCGCGGTA
>JBIIEY010000125.1:0-6113 GCA_044237595.1 Burkholderiaceae bacterium
AGACATTGCTCGATGATTAGCTTGGTACGGCCATAGGGATTGGTGACGGACAGAGGCGCATCTTCAGTGATCGGTACACGACTGGGTTCGCCATACACGGTGGCTGAAGAACTGAAGACCAGTTTGCGAACGCCGTGCTGATGCAGCGCGCGCAACAGGCTGATCGTACCGGCAATATTATTGTCAAAATAATTTAGCGGTTGATTGACCGAATCGCCAACGGCTTTCAGACCTGCAAAATGAATGACAGCTGAAACTTCTTCTCGCTGCAGCAGTCGGCAGAGATTGACATGATCGCGAACATCCAGCACTTGAAAGGGAAGCTCTCTGTCTGTGATTCTGGCGATATGAGACAGCACCCGGGGTGAGCTATTGGAGAGATTATCGAGGCCGATCACACGCCAGCCGGCTTCGAGCAGGCATACGCAAGTGTGAGAACCGAGATAGCCAGTTGCGCCGGTGACGAGAATGGATCGTGTCATGCTGTATCAGTGTGCCGACAAGGGGAGGGATGACTCGATAGGCTGCCAATCTGTGCAGCCAACCGCCGGGAGGCGTTGCAGAAAGTGATAAAACACTTCCCGTACTTCAGGATGCTTCAGCGCGAATTCGACGGTGGCCTGCAGATAGCCCTGCTTGGTGCCGCAATCATGACGCTTGCCGTCGAATTGATATGACAAGACCGCTTCGGAACGCATCAGCTGTGCAATGCCGTCCGTGAGCTGCAACTCGCCACCAGCGCCGGGCCGAAGCTCGCGCAGATGACGAAAGATCGAAGGCGTCAAAATGTAGCGGCCCACCACGCCGATGTTTGATGGTGCTTCTTCGGGGTGTGGCTTTTCGACGATGCCGTGCAGCTTGAGGATACGATCCGCCACGGGTGTGCCTTCGACGATACCGTAAGCGCTGCTTTGTTCTATCGGTATCGCCTCCACGCCAATGATGCTGCTGCCGTAGTGGGCATGCAGCTCGGTCATTTGCTGCATCACCGGCTTTTTGGCATCCAGCAGATCATCAGCCAGTATCACGGCGAAAGGCTCGTTACATACCAGCCGCTCTGCACACAGCACAGCGTGACCAAGACCCAGCGCCTCGGCCTGCCGCAGATAAAAGCATTGCACATGGTCGGGCTTGATCTCCCGTATTACCTGCAGCAGCTCATGCTTGTGCCGCATGGCCAGCTCGGCCTCGAGTTCATAGGCCTTGTCGAAATGATCTTCGATCGCGCGCTTGTTGCGACCGGTGACAAAGATCATTTCGGTAATGCCGGCGGCAATCGCTTCCTCGACCGCATATTGAATTAGCGGCTTGTCGACCACGGGCAGCATTTCTTTGGGGCTGGCTTTGGTTGCCGGAAGAAAGCGGGTGCCTAGTCCTGCGACTGGAAAAATGGCTTTGCTGATTTTTTTTCGCATGCTGATGATATTTTGGTGGCCGCAGGGGTGAACAGGTTCATGAAAGTAATGACAACAATCGCTGCTGCGATATCAAAACACCAGTCGAGTAGCGAGGCATTGCGGTAGGGCAGAAGCGATTGCACCAACTCGTCAATCAGACCGAGTAGCGCAATGATCAGTAAACTGATGAGCGACTGAGTCAGACGCCGTCCTTGCAAGGACTGGAAACACAAAGCAGCCATGAAGCCGTAAGCGAGTAAGTGGAGCAGCTTGTCGCCGAAGCGATCCGACAGCGTATTTGCACTACCAGGAATGGCGCCCGCTGCAAGCATGCTGATGAAGAAAGCCAGCAGCAGGCACATCCAGAGAGGGCGCAATTGCATGTTCAGGCGCGACCATAGGCATCGCTCAGACGAATAATGTCGTCTTCGCCGAGATAGCTACCGGACTGCACTTCAATCAGCTCCAGAGGGATTTTTCCGGGATTTTCGAGGGAGTGAATCACACCCACACCAATGAAAGTGCTCTGATTTTCCGTGAGCAGATAATCTTTTTCACCATCGATCACACGCGCAGTACCGGAGACCACAATCCAGTGTTCAGCCCGGTGATGATGCATTTGCAGCGACAGACGCGCACCTGGTTGCACCGTAATACGCTTGACCTGAAAGCGTGTCCCGTTGCCGATGGCGTCATAGCTACCCCAGGGTCGAGTCACCTGCCGATGGGATGTGGCTTCACTGCGCTTGTGCTCGAGAAGCCTGCGCACCAACTGGCGGGTATCCTGAGCACGGTCCTTGTTCATGACCAGCAGCGCGTCGGGGGTGTCGACAATGACCGCATCCTTGAGACCCACAGCGGCGATCAGTCGGGTTTCCGAGTGCACCAGACAGCCCTCGCAATCTTCGATCAGCGTATCGCCATGGAGCGCATTGTCGCGGCTATCGTGTTGGGCGATTTGCCAGACCGAAGACCATGAGCCGATATCGGACCATCCAGCCTCCAGTTTCACCATGGCCGCCTGGCGGGTATGTTCCATCAGCGCATAGTCAATCGCAATGTCCGGCGATTGCGCGTAAGCGTGGCCATCCAGACGCAGGAAATCGTCATCAGTTCGTATGCTATCGACAGCCTGTTCACAAGCCCGTAGTACCTCGGGTGCATACTGAGCGACTTCATCAATCAGCTGGCTGCACCGAAAGAGGAACATGCCACTGTTCCAGAAATGATGCCCACTCTCGAGATAAGTTTGTGCGGTCGACAGATCCGGCTTTTCGACAAAGCCAGTCAATCTGAGGATAGATTTTCTGGAATTTTCATCGACACGCAAATAGCCATAACCTGTCTCGGGTGCATGTGGCTGTATACCAAAAGTCATCAGCAGACCTTCCATCGCACCTTCGCTGGCAGCGCGAACGGCGTCGAGAAACGCATCGCTGTCTTCGATCACGTGATCGCTGGGCAGGATCAGCATCAATGCGTCGTCGGACTGGCGCCGCAGATACAAGGCAGCGCTCACGATGGCTGGTGCGGTTCCGCGTCGGTGAGGCTCGAGTATCAACGTGGCCTCTTCGATGCCGGCTTCACGCACCTGCTGTGCCACCAAAAAGCGTGCATCTTCGTGGGTGAGCAATACGGGCGGATTACTGCCAGGCCCATTGCATCGGCGCAAAGTTTGCTGTAGCAGACTGCTGTCACCATTTAGGCGAAGAAATTGTTTTGGATAGCTCTCGCGTGACAAAGGCCAGAGACGCGTGCCAGATCCACCGCAAAGAATGACGGGTACGAGGGGAAGTGCGCTCATTCGGGTCAGTGAGTCGCCGTACTGATGAAATAGGCGCGTGTATACGCGTGTACCAATGGATCGATCGCGATCGTTGCCGGATGCACCCAACGATATTGGGCGTGTTGCGACTGTGGCAGTGGCAGTGCGGTATTACCTGCCCAGATACGATGCGCGAGCGCGATGTAATGCGTACCTGCCCGTTTATCACCGCGGAAGTTATCCGGATAAAAATGCTGATAAACACCGGTAAATACGCTTTGCTCCAGATCGAATGCCTGTCCCAGTTCAGCTTGGGTAATGCGGGCAAAGGCCTGATCCAGTGTTTCATTTTTTTGTATGCGACCACCCGGGACGAACCATGAGCTTTGTGCGGGTGGATTTTTTCGCCATCCCAGCAAGACACGTTGTTCCTTGTCTTCCACCAGCAAATCAATCGCAATCAGCGGCGCATGCTCAATGACTTGCGCGAAGACTTCGTCCGGCAGCAGGTGTGAACAGCTGCTAGTGTCGCTTGAGAGCAGATTGGTTTCAGTAGGCATTGGTGTCAGTCCATCCCTTGAAGGCAGTCCAGAGAATGATCTTCAGATCCATCGAGAACGACCAGTTCCGGATGTAGTGCAGATCAAGTGCGATGCGGCTAGCCATTTTTTCTTCAGTATCAGTCTCGCCGCGACAGCCATTAATTTGGGCCCAGCCGGTGATGCCTGGTTTGACGCGATGACGCTGCATGTACATCATCAGTTTGTCTTTGTACAAATCATTGTGAATTAGCGCGTGCGGTCGCGGCCCGACCACTGACATATCGCCTTTGAGTACATTCAAAAATTGCGGGAGCTCATCCAAACTGGTACGCCGCATGAAGCGTCCTATGGGGGTGACCCGAGGATCATCACGTGTGGCCTGAGTGAGCTTGCCGTCGCCTTCCTGATGCAATTTCATGCTGCGGAATTTGTACACATCGAATCGTTTTCCATTCAATCCAAGTCGCGGTTGTTTGAAAAATATTGGACCAGGTGACGAGCATTTGATAGCCAGCGAGAGAACAGCAAACAGGGGTAGGAGAAGCATCAATACGCACAACGCAAATCCACGATCAAAGAGTGTTTTTGCCAGACCTCGGAATCCTTTATCGGAAGGGTGGTTGAGGTCGACCATGGGTATGCCCAAAAAATCGCGGTAGCGGTGACTTAGTATGGTCATCGTGTCGGTGTCGGGTACCCAGCGCAGATCAACAAATAGCTGGCACAAGAGCGGCTGGAGCTGATTCCATCGTGATATGTCAGAAAAAGGTAGTGCGATCCAGATTTCATTGATCGCATGGCGCGCGATAGCATCACTGATTTGCGCTGTATTGCGCAATCGCTCGATATCGCTGTCGATAACACGATTTTCGTCAGGTTCGTGAATGGCGACGATGCGATGGGAAAATCGACGCTGCTGTTTGAGACGTTGATGAAGCTGTTGCGCGGTTTTTCCATAGCCCACCATCAGCACACGCTTTGTTCGTGTGTCGCTAGCTTCTCGCTGAAATACTCGACTGAGAGGTGAGTCGGATGAAATAGGGTTGATCGAGAGCGCTGTATCGTCTGCGGCAATATTGGGCATGGCTGTAGGGATTCTTCTGTTGACGCAGTTCGGATAACTACAATCTGGTCAGCGATTTCTGCTGGCAAGAGGGAGTGTTTTTCTTGGACTACGCGTATGAATACCGAGTGCCCGTTGTTGTCTCGCCTCAAATTTACCGACGGCTTTGCGCCTGATCGCTGGCGGTATCGCAGGTGGTGGTGATGCATGGACGCGGATGAAATGGCGCTCTGATGCTTACCGATGGCAATGCGCTATCATTCCGTTCATGAGTGAAGATGACGCGATACGTATGTACGATCTGGTTGGCGGCGATGAGAAGCTGCGCGAACTCGTCGACCGTTTTTATGATTTGATGGATCTGGAATCCGGGTTCGCTGAACTACGCGCGATGCACCCGCCATCGCTGGAGATCTCCCGAGAAAAGCTGTACCGCTTTTTGTCCGGCTGGACTGGTGGGCCGGATATATATACACCGCATTACGGCCCCGCTTTTCTGCGCGCGCGGCATTTGCCTTTCCCGATAGGGACTTCAGCGCGTGATCAATGGCTGACCTGCATGTTGATGGCGATGCAGGATCTGGGTTTGGATGAAGAGAAGCAGGATGTGCTGCTGCAGGCGTTTTTCAAGACGGCAGATTGGATGCGGAATCAGGGGTCTTGATGGGGGTTTGCCGGACGGTGGATTTGGTATCGGGGCGGGTTTGTTTGTGAGTTGTTTGTTTGGCCGGGATCCAGTGTCTTTCGTTGCAGACCAAGAAAAATTTGAGCTCGTGAACTCGAATAACAAACACGAAGCTATCCAGACCTGCAGCAGCCCATCAATTCAAAGCAGCCCATGAAAAGGAATCACATCCACACTATCCCCCGCATGAACATCCCCCTGCTCATGATGCAGTATCACCATGCAATTGGCTTCAGACATTGAGCTCAGAATACCCGAGCCTTGTGAGCCGGTGATGCGCACAGTTTGCAGACCTTGCGCATCGACGCTCAGAATGCCGCGCTGATACTCGGTGCGCCCCGGTTTCTTGCGCAAACTCTGACTGCTGGTGGCACGCACCGTGAGCACATCAGGCGGGTTGGCGCCCATCAGGCGATACAAGGCCTCGCGCGCAAAAAAATAAAAGCTGACCATGGTCGCCACCGGATTGCCCGGCAGGCCGAAGAGCAGCGCGCTGTCATCGCCACTGGTAATGCGTCCGAAGGCCATCGGCCTTCCGGGGCACATGTCGATTTTCCAGAACAGCACCTCACCGAGGCGCGTCATCATCTTGCGGGTGTAATCGGCGTCTCCTGCAGATACGCCACCGGAAGTGATGATGACATCCGCAGTACTGCAGGCT
>JBIIEY010000126.1:0-6085 GCA_044237595.1 Burkholderiaceae bacterium
GACATGCTCGCGCTGAAAGACAAAATAGCCAAGGCGGGCAGCAAGACGCTCTTGCTCGGGCCGAACTGCCCTGGCTTGATAACGCCCGATGAAATCAAGATCGGCATCATGCCTGGTCACATCCACAAAAAAGGCCGTATCGGTGTGGTGTCACGTTCAGGTACGCTGACCTATGAAGCGGTCGGACAACTCACCGCATTAGGTCTCGGTCAATCCTCGGCGGTCGGTATTGGTGGCGATCCTATCAATGGCCTCAAGCACATCGACATCATGAAAATGTTCAATGATGATCCGGATACGGATGCGGTCATCATGATTGGCGAGATTGGCGGGCCGGATGAAGCGAATGCCGCTTACTGGATCCGGGACAACATGAAGAAACCCGTGGTGGGTTTCATCGCTGGCGTTACTGCACCACCCGGCAAGCGCATGGGTCATGCCGGCGCCTTGATTTCTGGCGGCGCAGATACCGCGCAAGCGAAGCTGGAGATCATGGATGCCTGCGGTATCAAGGTCACGCGGAATCCTTCGGAGATGGCGCGTTTGCTTAAAGCTTGTCTTTAACTAGCGAATGAAAGAAAAAACAGGGAGCCGAAGGCTCCCTGTTTTTTTATGTGGCCTGACAAGCTTCGCAAGCAATCTTTAGATACGGGGTATCAGGCGGGCGGGGACAGAGCCGCCTATAGTCCAAGTAATGCCAGTGCCCGCCGCACAATCACCGGTGTAAACAATGTCTTGACCGGCAGCGACACCCGGAATGCCGCCGCCATAGGCGATAGTGATTGTCGCCCTGGTAGCGCTGGTGGCCGCGACAGTCACGCCAGTCACGTTTCTACCGGTAATCGTGTTTGCGGCAGGAAGGCCTAAATCGTTATGCGTTAAAGCGGCAGCCCGGTCCTGTAGCATCCCGTCACTGCAAGCAATACCCAGCGCCGTCTTGGCCGGTGACGCAAGACTAATACCCTCACTGAGTCTCGCTTTCGCCGTGTAATCCTGATAAGCAGGAATACCCACCGCAGCCAAAATACCGATAATCGCAACCACGATCATCAATTCAATCAATGTAAAACCCTGTTGTGCTGCCCCGGTGGGGCAGCTGCGGTAAGTACTTCTCATGTGATACTCCCTAGTGAAAACTGAATTAACTGTGAAATCCACGGAACAAGTGGATTCGTGCGCAGGGGCAATCTCTGTGCCACATCAGTATTAGACTAAGGGTGTCAGTGTTATCGTACGGTCTGAGGAAATTGATGCTGTAAAACTAGCCGCTATTCGATCGATTTATCCATACACATAAAAAATCCCGGTGTCTTGGTTCATTATTCGTCTGAATTAGCGTTATATCGATCGTCAAAGCTGAGGGCGTTAAACGCTCCATTTGAAATTTTTCCATTCAAGATCCCAAAGGCAGAAACCAGAAGTGACAATATGTGTGCATAAAAAACATTTTTGTCATTTACTGACAATTTTTGTCCGATTGTCGAGGCGCAAGACAGACCCGGAAAACATGGCTGCGATTCTCCGCCGACATCCATGCCTCAAACGAGGTTCCGGCAATCAAGTTGCTGTTGGGAATGACGATGCTAGAATAGCAGCGCATTCTAAGGGCCAGAAAATCCTGCAATATCAATGACTTCTGGCATTTTTCGGCGAAGCGAAGGCGGCTTGATGAAGCAAGGCGGCGGCATCGGAACGATCAGCAGCACCATCAGTGGCAAAGGCGAGGAGGATGCTCGCAGCCGCCGCTTGCGCCGGCTGCGCTGGGTACTCATTCTGATGTTGATCGTGGGTGTGGGCTTTCTGGCTCGGCGCACTGGGCTGGTCGCAACGATGACGGAGGTCTGGCTGATCATTGCCAGCTTGCTTTTGCTAACCATCGTTTGGACAAAATGGTCGGATCGCCGCCGTCAGCGGCGCTGGCGGCGCGATGGGATTTTGTTTGAGCCGCAATTGCCGCGACCAATCTCGTCAATACCTGAAGAATATGAATGGCAACTGCCTTCCCATCCGCTGATCCGGGCGCCGTTGGCGATTGCATTGACGGCGGTGTTGTACTGGGTGCTGGTGGTTCATGGAATGCAGCTGCCGGGTAGCTGGCTGGTCGGTACCGCCGTACTCGCGCTGGTGAATTTGTGGGTCTGGCGCGAACCTTTGCTGCTGGTGTTCATCGTGGCCCTGGCACTCGTCATCCTTGCGCTGATCCGGTGGATTGTACAAACTCTCCCTCTCATGGGCGCTATTGCTGTGCTGTTGATCATCGCGGCGGCGGTGATCGCACTGTGGATCAAAATACGACAACGTCAATCAATGGTTAGTTCGAGCGAATGAAAAAAGAACCCGGTATCAATGGCGAGTGGATACCTGTTAGCGCGCATGAGCGGGTGTCGATTGCGGCCGTACCCACTTTTGTTACGCTGGGTATACCTGCGATCGTTCAGACCTGGTATGCATTTACTACCCAATCCGGGCCGGGCAGTTGGATTTTGCCGCTGATGATATGGATTTATGGGCTGATGTTCTGGATCATTTCAACGGGCAGGCAGCTGGTCAAGTCCAAGCGCTGGGAATGGACCGACGAGGCCCTTGCGCAACAACGTCTGTACCTCAGTGATGGTCGAGTTGCCAGCCGCAAGTTCTGGGGTCACTGGTGGGTGCGTTTTCCGATTGGTCTGTTATTTCTTAGCGTAGGTATTCATGCGCTGCTGAGTCGGGACTTTAATGCGCAGTGGATTAGTTTCATTTTGCTGATGTGCGCGTTTGTCACGCCTTTCGTTTTTGTCGCCGAAATGGCGGCATTGCCGCTCATTCTGTTTTTATTGATCGGTTTTATGGGCGTGGTGGCGGTGATGCCGTTGTCGGTGATCATTATGCTAGTGGTGCTCACTATGGTGGCCACCGTCTTGATGGTCATGGATCAGCGCAGCAGGCAGCGACCCAAACGTCCCAAGCCAGAAGAGAAAAAAGACGACAAACCTGCAGCGCAGGAAGCTGCCACTGGTACACCGGCTGCAGACACTGCACCCACCGAGGCTGCGGCTGAAAATCCGGAAACACCCGCCGAGCCACCGGCACTCGAGGGTGCACCAACTGAGACTAACGCAGCCGAAGAAAAGAAATAAAAAACCCCTGCAATCTAGTGAGGAGCAGGGGTTTTTATTTGCTGACAGCTGGTGCCTCGGGTCGGAATCGAACCGACACTCCTTGCGGAACCGGATTTTGAGTCCGGCGCGTCTACCAATTTCACCACCGAGGCGTTGCCGGAATTTTACCAGAACTCTGCTTTGCTTCAGCGCTGATAGAGGCTGGCTGTCGCCAGCACGTTGGGTTTATTGCATATGCTGCCCGCCATTGATCGCGATATTGGCGCCCGTCAGGAAGGCGGCTTCATCGGAAGCCAGATAGGCGACCAGTCCGGCAACTTCTTCGGGCTTACCCAAACGACCCATTGGAATTTGCGGAATGATCTTGCTGTCCAGTACGTCTTGTGGAATCGCGGTCACCATCTTGGTACCGATATAGCCGGGTGAAATCGTGTTGACGGTGACACCTTTGCGCGCTACTTCCAGAGCGAGCGCCTTGCTGAAACCATGCATGCCGGCCTTTGCTGCCGAATAGTTGGTCTGGCCGAATGCGCCTTTCTGTCCATTGACCGAGGAGATATTGATGATGCGTCCCCAGCCACGATCGGTCATGCCATCGCAGACCGGCTTGGTCATGTTGAAAACCGAGTCCAGATTGGTTTTCATGACCGCATCCCAGTTGACCTTGTCCATTTTCTTGAACGTCATATCGCGCGTAATACCTGCATTGTTGACCAGTACATCGACCGGTCCCATATCTTTGGTGATGTGCGAAATGCATTCCTGCGCTGATTCAAAACTGGCGACGTCGCAAGGATAGGCGCGGAAGTGATAGCCCTTGGCTTTCATTTCTTCCAGCCATGCGGACACCTTTGTATTGCCGGGAGAGTAGGTGGTAGCGACGTCATATCCCATGTCAGCCATTTTCATGCAAATAGCTTCACCCAGACCGCCCATGCCGCCTGTAACTAAAGTAACTCGACTCATATGTGCTCCTTATTGTGATGTCATTCATTTGGCAGTGCGATACGTTTCCCACGGCCTCTTAAAAATCAGCGTTCTATCGCCAGCGCGACGCCCATGCCGCCACCGATACACAAACTGGCCAGCCCGCGCTTGGCATCGCGCCGGATCATCTCGTGGATCAGTGTCACCAAGATCCGGCAGCCCGAGGCACCGATCGGATGTCCGATCGCGATCGCGCCACCATTGACATTAATCTTGCTGGTGTCCCAGCCCATTTCCTTGTTAACTGCAATCGCTTGTGCAGCGAAGGCTTCATTGATCTCCATGAGATCGAGGTCCTTGGGCGTCCAGCCTGCCCGCTTGAGGCACAACTGACTGGCCGATACCGGGCCCATGCCCATGATGCTGGGGTCCAGCCCTGATGATGCGTAAGCGCGTATCTTGGCCAGCGGTTTCAGGCCGAGTTGAGCCGCTTTGCTGGCGCTCATCATCATCACTGCGGCGGCACCGTCGTTAATGCCTGATGCATTGCCTGCTGTGACCGTACCTTCTTTGTTGAATGCCGGGCGTAGCGATGACAATGCCTCGAGCGTACTGCCTGCCTTGATGTACTCGTCGCTCTCGAAAATGATGCTGCCCTTTTTGCCGGCAATTTCCAGCGGCAGGATTTCGTCCTTAAATTTACCGGCCTTTTGCGCGGCTTCGGCTTTGTTTTGCGAAGCGAGCGCGAACTCATCTTGCTCGGTGCGTGAAATATTGAATTTCTTGGCGACGTTCTCTGCGGTGACGCCCATGTGATACTGGTTATAGACATCCCAGAGACCATCGACAATCATCGTGTCCGTCAATTTCGCATCACCCATGCGAAAGCCATCGCGTGAGTTATTCAGAACATGAGGCGATGCACTCATATTTTCCTGACCACCTGCGATGATGATCTCTGCATCGCCGCAACGCAGTGCCTGCGCTGCGAGGTGTGTGGCCTTCAGACCGCTGCCGCACACTTTATTAATAGTCATGGCGGGTACATGGTCCGGCAGCCCGCTGCGTATGACCGCTTGGCGGGCAGCGTTTTGTCCAACGCCTGCTGTCAGTACTTGTCCGAGAATGACTTCGCTGATCAATGCGGGATCGACCCCCGTTTGTGCGATCAAACCTTTAATCACATGTGCACCCAATTCGGTCGCAGGTATCTTGGCGAGCGTTCCTCCAAATTTGCCCACCCCGGTTCTGGCGGCAGCGACGATGACGATTTCATCCATTATTTTTCTCCGGTGACTGAATCTTTGCTCTGTAAATCAAACACTGACATGCAAAACGATCCGACATGATGAATAGTCGGCTCGCGAAAAGCGGTCTATCTTAAAGACGGGCGATCTCAGGCAATTGACACTGGTCAAGACTTTCCCAGATCAGGGACCAGGTAAATGGCTAGCCACAAGCGCGCATTCACGGCAAGGCAATGCCCTGGGTAGAACAGATTGCTAAAAACGGAATTGTGAGGGGAGTCTGGCAGCGGCCCGGGTCGCGAACATCCCCATCGCCGTGGGTACCGCGCCCGGTATTTTGTTATTTGACCGGCTGCTTCAATATAAAGGCATCATATCGCGGCGTTTTGCGCCGTGGAAGGAAATTTCACATCCGAAAAGCAGTTCGGCACAAAATTCAAGAGAAGATTATCAAATTAAAACGAGTTTTCGACGGTGATCCCGCTCACCTTGCGCACAGTGAGATGTTTTTTCATCAAAGCCTTGCTGAGAATTTTATAAGTATCCATATCGAACACCGGCCGCGCGGGCGATTTTTCCATCAGATCCTGCAGCGCTTCATCAGATTCTGCGGTGCCCAGATAACACCAGTTGTTCACCAGATGTACGGCGGTCTTGCCACTGCTGCCCTGTTCAATCAGGCCGACCGCACCTTCATAAGGCCAGGTTTGCACGCGTAGCCCTGACAGTGCTGTCAGCAAGCGTGCGTGATGCAGGGCTTCCGCTTCCTTGCCTATGCACACACCTTTGCAACGCTGCAGCTGCCATCCG
>JBIIEY010000127.1:0-6069 GCA_044237595.1 Burkholderiaceae bacterium
CGTCGTAGGGGCCGACGAATTCGGCGGCGTCAATGGTGCCTTTTTCCAGTGCTGGGTAGATGTCGCCCGCAGGAATTTGCTGTGGCACTACGCCCAGCTTTTGCATGATGCGACCACCAAACCCGCCCACGCGCATTTTCAGGCCGGCCATGTCTTCCAGACCTTTGATCTCCTTGCGGAACCAGCCACCCATCTGACAGCCTGTGTTACCGCAAGGCAGAGTGGTAATGCCATAGCTCTTCAGGAATTCCATGAAGATTTCTCGGCCACCGCCAGCGGTGTACCAGGCGGTCTGCTGGCGCGAGCTCATGCCGAAAGGGCCGCAGGTATCGAAGGTAAAAGTCGGGTCCTTGCCAAAATAAATATAGAGCGGCGTGTGGCCCATTTCGATGGTGCCGTTTTGTACTGCATCGAGCACCTGAAACGCAGGTACGAGTTCACCCGCTGGAAAGGCGCGAATCGTGAATTTGCCTTGCGTAAGTTCAGACACGCGCTGGGTAAAGAATTCCGCACCACCAAACAAGGTGTCCAGCGATTTGGGAAAGCTGGACGCCATGCGCCAGGTGAGGGTCGGCAGCGATTCTGCTGTCGCTGATGTCGCTACTGCCGCTGCAGCGGCGCCGCTGGCGGCCTGAATAAATTTACGTCGTTCCATCGTTGTCTCCTTTTTATTTTGGGTCTTGTTGTGTTCTGTGGAAGCGATGATTCAATAACACTACAAACTTTTGCGTTTGAGAAGAGGGCGCCAGGCACTCGATCTTCCTAACCTCCGCGTCTTATCACTGCGCTGGCTCGCGATAAAACGCGAATTTATTCATCAACTCCCTATTTGTCTTCCAAAAGAACCTTCAGTACTGCGGCATCATCCAGCGAATCATAACCGCTGGCCAGTGTCACCTTGAAAATTTCCAGCGCATACGCCGCTAGTGGCGTTTCCTGGCCTGCTTTGTCCGCCATGGCCACGCCCAGCGCGACATCTTTGGTCAGAATATGCGCATGGGCCCGGGGCGCATAATCATTGGCCAGCGCGCGTGTCATGCGATCTTCCAGCATCATCGACTGACCGCTGGATGCGCTCATCAGCGCGAGGAGTTTCTGCTGGTCGAGGCCGAGTCGCGTACCCAGTGCGATAACTTCGGCGGCTGCGACCAGATTGATGCCAGCGAGCAGATTGTTGACCAGCTTGTATCTTGCGCCATCGCCTATACGTGGGCCAAGGCGAAAGATTTTGTCAGACAGTGCGTCAAGAACGTTTTGATGGCGGGCGATAACCTCGTCGGCACCGGCCAGCATGATGCTCATGGTGCCCGCTTCAGCCCGCACAGGACCGCCTGAGATGGGTGCATCAATGACCGTGAGACCAAGCTTGGTCAATTGCTCTGCAATGGCCAAGGTGTCTTCCGGCGCAATGGTCGGGCAGAGCATGATCGTTTTGCCCTCGCAAGGTACGCGCGTCACGCCATGTTCGCCAAACAGAACCTCATCAACCTGCTTGGCGTTAACGACCACCACGATGATCAGGTCCGTCTGTTGCGCAAGTTCGGCAGGACTGGCACAAACGCCAATACCAGCGGCACTAGCTGACTGCGTGGCCTCAGGGCGGATGTCATGTGCGAAGACCTGCAGGCCTTTGCGGTGAAGATTCAGCGCCATGGCCATGCCCATGGACCCGATGCCAATCAGACCTGCCTTCATTTTTTTATGTCTTGGCCAGTTGAAAAGTGGCAGCGTAGCTGCCGCCAGTGCGCAGTATACGTGGAGGCGTGGCCAGGAGGTCTTTGGACTGGAAGAAAACACAAGTGCAGGCAGCCTAAATTGGGGCCGCATGCACCGCAGAATTGATGTCGTGTGGCGGTGGACTTGGGGAGACGCTGAATAAATCCACGTTTTATGGCCAGCCCGCTTAGCTGCTCGACGCCAGGCACAGCAAAATCAGGGGCTTGCCGTAATTAATTCAGCTGAAAAAATTTCCGGTTTTATTTAATCAGCCCCTGCTTAGCGCCAGCGTCCAGGGAATCCATCGTCATTACGCCTGTGCCCGCGCCCGGGACCATGGTTGTGACCGCCATGACCCCACCGAAAATTCACGGAAGGCAGGCCGTACACGGGTGGGTTGTAATACACCGGGGGACGGTATGCCGGTGCGACGACCACCGGCGGGTAGATTCTTCCCTGCGGCGGTGCCTGCACAATGACGGGCGGGGGCGGTGATGGTGTCGTATAAACCTGCATATCCGTGGTGGCAGGTGTCACCTGGATGCTGATCTGAGATCCGGGGTCGCTGTTCATCTGGGTGGTGTACTGGCGACCAGCGTACTCATAAACCACGTTGTAGCCGACCACACGGTTTTCAAAGGTGATTTGTTGGGTGCAACTGTTCGCGGTTCTGGCGACTGGGCCAGGCTCGCCTTCGAGTTGATCGCCCAGAATCGCACCGCCGACTGCGCCGATTGCCGTAGCGACTGCTCTTCCCGAACCGTCGCCTATCTGATTGCCCAGAATGCCGCCGGCTAGCGCACCGACCACAACACCGGCACCGGATCGGGGTTGCTGCACCAGTATCTGAGTCTCGCTGCACACTTGACGCGGTACGGTGACTTGCTGAACGATGGGTGTGCTGGAAACGACGCGAGCCATCTCCTGAGAATGCGCCGCCGGCCATGTTGCTATCAGTGCGAGCGGTGCGAGTGTCCTCACTAAATTTTTCATTATCCCCTCCTGGGATCAGTTCATTTCTGCCGCAATGGCATGGCGATAATTTAGGAAAGAAATGGCGACGTGATAGAAGGCGTTACATTTGGACACATGCTTTTTTGTGTCCCAGCAAAATCGCTGATGCGGTGTGCTCGAGGTCATGCAGTGGGTAATGAGCGCAGGGGTGGCAACAGGGTATTAAATCAAATTCATGCATTTCTGATAAGCATGAAAGTTCGACAGGCCTTGGGCTTTTCGCTTATATTTCTGCCAAGCATCACTTCAGTTGCGGCGTCGTTTGCCGATTCAAGGTATTGACCCTTTGCGCCAAGTGCGCCGCATAAAGACCTCATTCCACCATGGCAGAAGAAGACAAAAAGCCCGAAGAAGAAGTCCCCGCCGCCGACGCGGCTGAGGGGGCTGAGGCTACGCCTGAGGCGCCGGAGCCGGACGAGGCTCCCAAGCCGCCGGTCAAGTGGAAAAAGGTGCTGGAAGAGGGGCATGCGGGCGCACACGGTGGCGCCTGGAAGATCGCCCTGGCCGACATGATGACGGCCATGATGGCCTTCTTTTTGCTCATGTGGTTGCTGGGCGCGACGCCCGAGGAGCAACGTCAGGGCATCGCTGAATATTTCCAGCCCACCGATGCCAAGGAAGCGGCGATGGGCGAAACAGCCGGATCGAATGGCATGTTTGGTGGCCGTTCTATCGTCGATCCGGATGGCATACCTGATACGCCCCAGCAGGAGGCCATCATGGAACGCGTGACACCGCGATCCGAAGCAGGGCCGAGCGAAGACCTGGGTACTTCACCGGATGACAAGCCGCATCCAAAATATGCGAAAAATCTGACGGAAGAACAAAAGCAGCAAATCGCCGCACAAGCCGAGAAAGAAAAACTCGACAAGCTGGAAAAAGAAATTGACGAGCGTCTTTCCCTGAATCAGCAGCTGGCGGATCTCAAGAGTCAGGTCACGTTCACGCGGGAGAAGGACGGACTGCGCATCGATATCATCGACAAGGCCAATTTCTCCATGTTTGGAAGTGGCAATGCGGCCATGGATCCGCGCGCACGAGCACTCATCAATGAGGTGGCGAAATCATTGGCGGGTATGCCAAACAAAATGGCGGTGAAGGGCCATACCGACAGTACCCCGTTTCCCGAGGGTAGTGACAGGACGAACTGGTCACTGTCGATAGAACGCGCCGAGGCCACGCGTCGAATGCTTGAACAGGCGGGCATGTCGAGTAGACGTTTTGCCCGCGTCGAGGGGGTGGCCGATACGGCGCCTTTTGCGCCCAACAATCCTGCCGATCCGCGTAACCGACGTATCAGTATTACCGTGCTCTACAACGATCCACCGCCCTCCTGAATATCACGTCCATGCCGCTACTTGTGCGAGTCTGATGTTTCGTGGCTGTCTGCCCCAGTCGGAAATACTTTCGCCATCCACCAAAAAATCAGTGCACCAGCGACCAGTGTGGTCGCTGCGATATTAAGCGACCACGTAAATCCTTCGGCATGCGTTCTGGCTCGTGCGAGCAGTAGTGCGGCCACCGGTGGACCGATGATCTGACCAAAACCGAACGCTGCAGACAGCATGCCAATGATCGCTGGCGCTGATTGCGGATGCAGCTTTCTACCCAACTGCATCGCAAAAAAAGTGATTGCGGTAAAGGGTAATCCTACTAACAGGCTACCCAGCGCAAAACCCGAGAGTATCGGCATCCAGTTGCCGATCGCTACCCCGGCTGCCTGTATCAGGTAGCAAGCCAGCAGCAGATAACGTTGATCGAAACGTGCTGGAATTCGCGATGCCATGATGGCGCCGAACGCGACGGCAATGCCTAGCATGGGCCAGAACAGATCGGGCCATACTGAATCGGGCATGGCCGTGCGCGCAATCACGGGCAGGAAAGTCGCCGTGATGATGTAACCGAAGCCGGCCAAGCCATAGGCGAGCGTCAGGGCAGCCTTTTCGGTCGTGCTGCCGCCGCTTGCCGAGAGCGCATGCGTTGCTCCAGACAAAGGCAGTCCGGCATCACTCTGAAAAACGCGCCACACAATAGCCGTCATCAGTGCGGCCAGCAAGGCAAACGCAATCCATCCAGCACTGGAATGCCAGTTTAATTGCACCATCAGGCTGGCGAGCAGGCCACTGCTGGCAATGCCAACCCCTGGACCTGCGTAAACAATGCCACCCGATGAGGGCAGGTTCATGCGCGACAAACGTCCCAGACACCAGGTACTTGTGTAGACGAAAGTGACTGCAGTAATCACGCCGGCAATAAATCGCAACCATGGCCACGCAGCGGGCGCGTCGGTTGCCATGAGCGCCGTGAGCAAGCAAGTGAGCAGCAAGCCTGCGCGCACCATGCGAGCAACGCTCAAGGGTGGCCAGCCTTGCCTTGACCACAGCGTGGGCTGCAGCGTGCATAAAATCGCGCCCAGTAGATAACCGAAGTAATTCGCGCTGGCAAGCCAACTGGCGCTTTCGAGGTCAAGCAATCCGTCATGCAGCATCATCGGCATGAGCGGCGTGAACGCAAATCTTCCTATGCCCATGGCCACCGCCAGCGATAGCGTTCCCGACAGTGCGATGACCAGCGCGCGGGCGGCGCCAGTGTTTTCAGTCGGAGGCGTCATTCAGGAGGATGGCGATGCTGTAGACATGGCAAGTTTAGTTGTCGCAAGCGCACGAGAGGCCTCGAACCGCTCGGTATGACGCATGTCAGAAGGGTGCATTGGTCGTACGCTTGCAGCGACCCGTGATCAGATACAGATGCTTGTCGCCCTCAAGATCTAGCCACTGCTTGAATTCGCCATTTTTGCGATTGAGCGTGAAATGCTCGCCAGTGATCATGACTCCGTAACGTTTGAACAGGGCCGGCCGGCTGACTTTGAGCAGATCATCCTGTACCTGTAAGGTACCTTTGCGGTTCATTGATATAGCGTATTCACCGGTATACCAACCGGTATTTTCCTCAAAATCAAATTGCGCAGGCATTGTTAAACGGATGGTATCCAAAGGCTGTGAAAGATTGTCGTTGGGTCTGCTTACTTCAAGATCGCAAACAACCTCGAGCTTGCCCTTGCTCTGATAGGCCGGTTTTTTGCCGCTCATGTCAAGGCTGAGCAGGCCAGTCATCTGCGCAACCATGACGATTCCTGCCAAAACTATCAGGATCAGTAGGGCGGTGATTGTTTTTTTCATTGACGATCTCCCCGGGCCTCCTGCGGCCGTGTGTTGTGATGCAAGTGTCGGCGTACATGAGCCAGCAAGCCGCTGCAGGCATCTTCGATCAGATCGAGCACCTGTGTGAAACCTTCTTCACCGCCATAGTAGGGATCGGGTACAACAGCCGCATCATGCT
>JBIIEY010000128.1:0-6032 GCA_044237595.1 Burkholderiaceae bacterium
ATACGCGCGAGCGCCGAAACGCTGACTCAGTAAGTTTACTCGATGAATTAACGCTGCTGCCGGTACCTGTCAGACTGCTGTGCTCAGGTACCTTTGCAGAGCAGGTTATAGACGTGGATCTTGCCGCTACCATCGTCCGGCGGCATCCATTCGGTATAAGGGTCTTCGATGACAGGAATAGCCTCGCTGCCCATTTGCGAAAATTCCACCGAGCCCAGTAAGCGAATCTGTTTTGAAAAACAGTTGGCTTCCCAGAGATATTTCGTCGCACGCCACCCGAAGTGCGGCGCAGATTTCGAGAAAATCACCATGATGGAGATTTTCGGCTTTTTCGCTCTGATGAGACTGACGGGTTCGTAATAGGAGACCATGTGCACATCGCCATCGTCGCGTTCGGCGAGATGCCGCCACTCCGCGCCGGCCAAAGGACTGAGCAACAGCAGCGAGAGCAGTATCGTGGCACGTAGTGTCATTCTGTGATTTGTCTAAATGCAGAATCCAGGTCGCCGGCACAGGCACGACCGGACACCCAAAAATGAGTAGTAATCTTGACCAAGTTATACCAGCAAATGCCGAATCACGATGTCTTGTGAATTTGACAAACGCCATCACACCATCGTGGGCCTGATGAAAGACCCTGCATGAATGTCGCTCAGCTTCTCATGAGAACCGCCTCGGTATTCCCCGAACGTACCGCCATCATGCTGGGGGAACGAAAGCTGGTCGACTACCGGGAACTGGGACGCCGTGCTGCCTCGATTGCCGGGTATCTCAGATCCGAACTGGGACTGGTGCCCGGTGAGCGGGTCGCGCTGTTCATGACCAATGATGTCGCGTATCTGGAGATCCTCTACGGCATTTGGTGGGCCGGACTGATCGCCGTACCCATCAACGCCAAACTCCACCCAAAGGAGGCCGCCTACATAATCGACAATGCCGGCGCTGCCTGTTTGTTCTGCAGTGATGATCTCGCAGCCAGTATCGAACCCATTGCCGATACCCTGCCCGCATTGCGCCGCATCTTCACAGTAGCGTCCGATGACTATGCTCGTTTGCAGCGCGCCACGCCCGCCCCACTCACGCCACGAGCGCCCGACGATGTCGCCTGGCTGTTTTATACCTCGGGTACGACGGGCTTTCCGAAGGGTGTGATGCAAACACATCGTAATTTGCTGACGATGGTCTCTTGCTATTTCACTGACGTGGATGATGTCGTAGCAGGTGACGCCATGGTCTATGCAGCACCTTTTTCGCATGGCGCGGGTATGTATCATTTTCCTTACCTGCTGCGCGGAGCGCTGCATGTGATACCGGAATCGCGCGGCTTCGAACCGGAAGAACTGTGCCGACTCTCAAGAAATATCGGGCAGCTGACGTTATTCGCCGCGCCTACGATGGTCAGGCGACTGGTGGATCATATCGAAACGCATGCGGTAGACCCGGCCGGTTTTAAAACCATCATCTATGGTGGTGGCCCCATGTACACCGAGGACATACGCAAGGCACTATCGTTGATGGGTAATCGCTTCGTGCAGATTTACGGACAAGGTGAATGTCCGATGACGATTACGGCACTCTCGCGTGAACACCTTGCCAATACTACGCATCCGCGCTGGCTGGAACGAATCGCATCGGTCGGCATTGCACAGTCGATGGTCGAGGTCATCATCAGGGATGATTTAGGGATGGCACTGCCCGCAGGCGAGATCGGCGAAATCCGCGTGCGTGGCGATGTGGTCATGGCAGGCTACTGGAACAATCCGGAAGCCAGTGCCGCCACGTTACGGGATGGCTGGCTGCGAACCGGCGATGTGGGCAGGATGGATGAGGACGGTTTTTTGACGCTGCATGATCGTTCCAAAGACCTGATCATTTCAGGCGGCGCGAATATCTATCCGCGCGAAGTCGAAGAAGTTCTGCTGCGTCATCCCGGCGTGCATGAGGTCTCGGTGATCGGAACGCCCGATGCAGAATGGGGCGAGGTGGTCGTTGCCTTTGTGGTCGCAGAACAGGTCACGGTCGTCGAGCTTGATGCGCTGTGCCTCGCCCACATTGCCCGCTTCAAGCGGCCCAAGCACTATCATTTCATCGACGCGCTACCGAAGAACAACTATGGCAAGGTACTGAAAACCGCGCTGCGGGAACAGCTGGCACGCTACAATCCGAATCAAGATCCCGAGACCCCTGAAAAATCATGAAAAAAACGCTCTCCCTCATCGCCCTGCTTTGCACTAGCCTGATGCAAACGACCGCAGGTGCCCAAACACCGACCGTGAACGAATTGCTGCTGATTCAGCAATCGGTCAACACACATTGCCTGGCCAAGGGTCAGGGACGCGCACGCATGCTGTGTCGCTGTGCCGCTGTTTTGGTCAGCAACAAGCTCGCCACAGAAGGCACCGCGGGATATCAGGAGAACGCCGAGGCGGTCTTTGATCAAGCCTTCGAATCCTGCATGAGCAACGAGGACCGCTCTTTCACGGCAGGGACTGCCAAGCTCTATCAGTCGCAACCTGCGGTTGAAGAATCCTTGCGCAAACCTGCTGCAAAACCATAACGATCCACAGGAATAATCAGCAATGATTTCGTCGTGGGATTTGCAAGGCAAGGTCGCCATTGTCACAGGGGGCAATGGCGGTATCGGTCTCGGCATGGCACGGGGGCTGTCCGCAGCAGGCGCTACTGTGGTGATTGCAGCGCGTAACGAAGATAAAAATGCAGCGGCAGTGGCATCCATCCTCGCCTCGGGCGGCAAGGCTTTTGCGATGGCGGTTGATGTCACCGATGAAGCCAACTGCCAGGCGATGGTGGCGACAACGCTAAAGACGCATGGGCGTCTGGACATCCTTATCAACAACGCCGGCATCAACATCCGCAAGCGACCGGAAGACTACGCGCTCACCGAGTGGCAGCAGATATTGCAGACAAACCTGACCAGTGCATTCATTTGCTCTCAGGCGGCTTATCCTGAAATGAAACGCGCGTCACAAGGCAAGATCATCAACATCGGCTCGATGATGTCGATTTTTGGTACCGCATTCACCACGCCTTATGCTGCATCCAAAGGTGGCATCGTACAAATGACACGCGCCTTGGCCTGCGCATGGGCTGCGGACAATATTCAAGTCAATGCGGTGCTGCCGGGCTGGGTCGACACTGAGCTTACCCAAACAGCACGCAAAGATATCGCCGGTCTGCACGAGCGGGTTCTGGCGCGTACGCCGGCGGGCCGCTGGGGTGAAGCCCATGATTTTGCCGGGATTGCGGTCTTCCTTGCCAGCTCCGCCTCGGATTTCATCACGGGTACGGCAATCCCTGTCGACGGCGGTTACTCGGTGCAGGGCTAGGCCGGGCCGGTCATGGCAAAATAGTGTTCGCCGGGCGCAATGCAACAGGTGGCCCTTAAAAAAATGCAGACAACCCAAACTCACATCCGGGAGAGACCATGAAACAATCCGTAGCTGCCGTCTTGCTTTTGTCCGCCCTGCTGGCCGGCTGTGGTGGAAACTATCAGATCACTCGTGCGGGCAATGACGCGGCAACCAAGGCAGATTTCGAACAGGATGAGCGTACCTGCAATCAGGTCAACTTCTTCGTGCCTGAATCATCGAAAGACAAAAAAGACCAGACGATACACATGAGTTCGGCTTTTCTGGACTGCATGCGCGACAAAGGCTGGAATTTCAAGCGTACCGAGCGCAAATTGTCCTGGATGAAGTCGGTACAGCTGGATTAATTCGAGCGTAATCCATCGTGACCCGTGTATTCGCTCACCTGATCGGCGCAACATTGCTCTGGTCTGTGCTCGGCGCCCTGCCCTGCGGCGCCGAGACAATCTCATCTCACGATCAGCGGGATAAACCGCAATCCACGACCACGCGATCCAACCCCCACGGTGCGCCAAGGAAAGTCATCAAGCCACCGCCGCCACCTCCGGAGACGCTGATTGTCGTGCCAGCCACCCCAACCAATCCTCAGCCCCAAAATTCGCAGCGCTAGATCGCAGGCTGCGAGTCGCGCAACGCGAGCCATTCTCACCGGGCTGTTTGCTGTGGGACTGCTGAGTAGCTGCGTGATCCGCGAACTCGCCAGCACTGAGTCAGAGCTGACGTACAGCTATAGTAGTCTGGATTTTTCGGGGAAGGTCTGGCAGCGTGCAAAGCAGCAGTGCCAGCGCAGCGGCAAGAAGGTCATTCACCAGAGCACGGATTGTGTTGTCTGGTTACGGTGTGTGAGTCGATTCACCTGCGAGTGATGAACGCCGATGCCACCCTTGGATGGCATCGGATCAGAACATCATCGCGTGTGTTTTTTTACAAACTCGGCCATGCGCCTCACACCTTCGCGTATAGCTTCATCTGACGCAGCGTAGCTGAGTCGAATGTGCTGCCCCTCGCCTTCGACACGCTGCCCGAAATGAATGTCTGCCAATACTGCGACACCAGCTTCGTTGAGCAAACGTTTGCGGAATTCTTCGGAGTCGCGACAGCCGGTAAGCTGGCACGCCTCAGTGACATTGGGCCAAGCATAGAAGGCACCACCCGGACTCTGGCAATGCACGCCCGGCACGTCATTGAGCAAACCAACGATCAGTTCGCGTCGCTGATGAAAGATATCGCGCATGCGATTTGCATCATCCTGCGGGCCATTGAGTGCTTGTACCGCTGCCCACTGCGTGATCTGTGACGCACAAGATTCGGTATTGGTGATCCAGGTCGTGAAGTAAGGCGCGAGTTTGCGATTGGCGATGTAACCCAGACGCCAGCCCGTCATTGCATAGGTCTTCGAGCATCCGTCGGAAATAATGGTGCGCTCTTGCATACCCGGCAGTGAGGCAATGGATACGAATTCGCCGTCATAAATCAATCGACCGTAAATTTCGTCCGCGAAGATCCAGACCTGCGGATGCTTGCGCAGGATTTCAGCGATCGCCTCCATATCCTTGCGCGGAATGATTCCGCCCGTCGGATTCTGCGGTGAATTCAAAATCAGCAGCTTGGTGCGAGGCGTGATCTTGTCAGCCAGCTCCTGCGGATCAAAACTGAACTGGCGCGATTCGCGCAGAAAAATCGGCACACCCACAGCACCATTAGCTTTGATTTGCGATTCATAAATCGGGAAACCCGGCACAGGATAAATCACCTCATCGCCCGCGCCAAAATCCGTGACAGACGCAATGGTGTAGCCAATGAAAGGCTTGGCGCCGGCAGCGATGACCACATCATCAGGCAGGACCTCAATGCCACGGGTGCGGCTGAGCTCCTTGGCCACCGCGTCACGCAACTCCGCAATACCGGCCGAAGGGGTGTAACCGTGCTTGCCCTCGCGGATCGCATTAACAGCGGCATCCTGAATATGCTGCGGCGTGTGGAAATCAGGTTGACCGATGCAAAACGAAAGAATATCGCGCCCTTCGCGTATCAGTCGGTTGACTTCGGCCAGAACGATGAAGGCGTTTTCAGTGCCCAGACTCTGCGCACGCTGGCTGACGATGGTCATGAGATTCCCCTGTGAATTGGATGTTGTTGTTTTCGGAAATGCTGCCGGAACCGATCGCTTGAGGTCAGCGATCCGGCGATGCTCATGGCAGGATCATGCCGTATTTTAGCCGGCCTGCGTGGCAGAACGCACGTCAATCAATCGGGGAGAGTGGAGACGGTTCAGAACAAGAACCTGTCTCGCTACTTGAACACGTCAAAGCAGATGGTTTTGATATCGGAAGATTGAATGCTGAAGCAGTAGCTTTTCTGTTGTCTGACCTGTGCCATGCAAAGATTTTTGGAATCCGTATCCTGAATCGAGACGCAATAGGACTGCTGCCGCATTAGATTGTCCAGACAGGCTGCTCTTCCCTCGACACTCTGAGCCTGGCTGCAAGCGCTATCCTGCGCGTAAGCGCATGTGGCGGCAAGCAGCGACAGAAAAAATATCAGTTTACGCATGCGTCTGAAGGACAGAGCCTCTGCAGTTTTTCATTACTAGCTGTAAATGGGATCGACCGGACCATCTTCAAGCCTTGATAACGGCTAAGC
>JBIIEY010000129.1:0-5982 GCA_044237595.1 Burkholderiaceae bacterium
TGAATTGCGTGATGTCGGGCGCACCATCGGCCAACATCATGGATAACGTACCCATGATGAACATCATGCCCTTTGGCATGTGTCAGTCCATGGCCAATCCCATGGTTGCTGCTGCCACTGCAGCCGCCTTGGGTGTACTCACGCCCATGCCTTGCATACCCATGACGGTCGCACCCTGGGTGCCGGGCTCGCCCACTGTGCAGATCGCCAACATGCCTGCATTGAACGATGGGTCGAAACTGATGTGCAATTGGGGAGGGTCGATTGAAGTATCGATGCCCGGCCAAATGACCGTGGAGGTCGCATGAAAATCACGCTACTGATGACACCGCGTCTGGTCATGATTTGCACCGTGTGTTCTGTGCTGCTGGTGGCACTGTTGGTCATGCTCGGCTTTGAGCTGGGTCATCAATCGGCCAAGGCAGATTACGAAGCCAGGATGCAAGCCACGGCAGATAACAAGAGTGCGGTGACCTATTCGCCCGTCGTGCTGCCCACAGCAAGCTCGGTGATGTACAACGCGACCGCACCCGGGAAAGGCAAATAGCGATGACTGCCGCATCTTCCCGCTGGCTGGCAATGCTGCTGCTCATGCTGAGTCTGAGCGGCTGCAGCACGGTGAAAAATACCCTGTTTCCACCGGGCGTAAAGCCTGACTGGAATCAGGTATCGCTCATCACCACGGCGGGTTCGAATCGGGATTTTCCGGTGGCAGTCGACATTGTGCTGGTCATGGATGAAGCACTGGCGAGAAAAATCTCCACCATGAAGGCGGCCGACTGGTTCACTTCACGCGCCGGATTGATCAAGGCGAATCCAGGTGAGCTGGATATCGAAAGTCTCGAGCTGGTACCGGGCGCAACAATCACCTTGCCCGGCAAGCGCTTCTCGGAAAAACGTGTATTCCTTGCCGTAATCATGGCGGACTATTTCACCGCAGGTGAACACAATGTGCGCGTTGATACCTTCAAAGGCAAGCTCAATGTTGAATTGGGTGCGACCGATTTTTCGGTCAGCGCTTCGGAGAAATAAATGAATTATCAGATCCAGTTTTATGGAGCAAACGCATGAAATGTCCTGATCGCATTCAGTGGCATGAGGGCATGCTGCTCTCGCCACAGCATTTTCAGCTGGAGTCAGCACGTATTGATGCGCTCATCGCATGGCACACGCTGACGGGTACGCCCTACGCGTGGGGCGTGAAGCGCCTGAAATTTGATCTGGCGCTGCTGGCATCGGGTACCGTGCGGGTACTGGAACTCGAAGCCATCCTGCCCGATGGCACCGCAATTGCACTCTCGCATGACGAGACGCAAGCCATTGATCTGTCCATCCGCCTCGATGCAATCAAAGACGCGCTCTCACAAGGACCGCAAACCATCTGGCTGTGTTTGCCAGTTTCACGCAACATGAAAATGCCCGAGATGGCACCGCGCTTTCTATCAGTGAAAACCGATCCTGTTGAAGATGAAGTTTCAGAAGCCGCACCCGCAGATATACCGCGCCTTATACCCAACCTCTCGCTCGCCGCCGGCGAAGCGCCGCCCGCGCTGATGGTCAGCATGGCGATTGCTGGTGTGCTTGAAGATGATGGCGTAATCAAATTGAATGAGACGCTGCCCGCGCTGCTCGATCTACATGCCGTCCCCGAGCTGCTGGAGCAGTTTCGCGATATGGTGCATCTGCTGCGCAGCAAAGCCGCGTTTGTTGCGCGACAGGCCGCCGGCGTCTCAGTCGCCGAGCAGCGCGCAGAGCGACTGGTGCTGTTGCAACGGCTCTCCTGCATGGTGCCCGCCTTACCGGTACTGGAAGCGCATTTGCAGAGCCCGGTGATTTCACCTTACCCGCTCTATCTTGCACTGTGCAATCTGCTGGGCCCACTGTCGCTGCTGCGTCCGGGCGCGCTGCCGATCACGCCACCGCCTTACGATCATGCGCAACCGCATCGCACTTTGCTACCACTACTCAAGGAATTAAGCGACAACTTAGCCGAAGTCAGCCAGGATTATCGCGAGATCAATCTTGAATGGGTGAACAGCGCATTTGAGCTGGTACTACGCCCAGAGTGGATCAGCAAACGTCTGGTCATCGGTGTGAAAGGCGCAAAACCAGCCGAGATCGAGCGATGGATGGACACCGCGGTCATCGGACCGGCACATGTGTTTTCCGAGCTGCGCGAAAAACGCGTACTGGGCTACCGGCGCGCGCGGATCACGGCAGCGCCCGAGATGCAATTACGCAGCTTGCCCGACGTGATGCTCTATGAAATCCTGCCCGGACCAGAACTGAGTCAGGCTGACAGTCGGCTGGTGATAGGTCCTTCGGGGCGCTCCGCCAGCACAAGCCGCCCCGCCAGCATCGCGCTGTTCATTCATACCCAGGGGTATTGAGGTCTCCATCCATGGGCAAGCTCACTCTTCCAACCCGCACACCGACGCCTGCGATCACCACGCTGATTCCGGCGTCGGCGTCCGAGCCATGGACGCAAACGGCGGCCACGAGCATGCCAACCGATTCCTTGTTGCTGCGACAGTTGCGGCTGTTTGTCGCCGAGGTGTTGCGCATTATCGATAGCTACGACAACCACCGCGTCGGATCGGATGACGATCAACCAGGTGCGCGTGCCGCTGCCGAAGAAGTCTGCGACAAACTGGCGCGAGAGATTGATACGCAAACCATGGAAATATCGCGGATAGGCACGCCAGCAGATCGCGCCGCCGTGGAAGAGTTGCGCTATCTGAAAGCCGCGATTGCAGATGAATTTTTACTGTCTCGGCCCTGGCCAGGACAATCACGCTTCACCGAGACTCTGATCGAAACACGACTGTTTGGCAGCAGCGTTTCAGGTGACAAGATTTTTGAACAAATTGATGCGCTGCTCGCAGAGACCAGCGGCTCAGCAGCGCAAATGGCACCGCTCTATCTGTTTGTGATTGCGATTGGTTTCGAAGGTCGCTACCGTGGCGATCAGGCAGATCATCATCTGCAGCCATTGCGCGATGCGCTGTTCCGAAAAATCTATCGTCGCGAGCCTGCACTCGCACCTGGATTGGCCAGCCAGCCTGCGAATGCCGACCGCGTGCTCTCGTCGCAAGCCTATCGCTATCCGCTCTCGAATATCGTACCGGTACGTTTTTTCCGATTCAGCCGTGGCTTTGTCGGATTCATTGGTGTGATGCTGCTTCTGCTGATCCTGTCTCAGGTTTTATGGCGCGTCACCTCAGCGCCTGTTCGCAAAGCACTGGAGCCGGGGGCACCGGTACGCATGCAACAAAACGTTCCCAATGGGGGCGATCGTGGATAACAGTTTCTCCATCGTCTGGATCGCGGTACTGCTGGTGACAGTACTGACGGTGCTCGTGGTCGCGATACGCTATGGGATTGATCGCTCGAGCGACAAAGCCGGTGCACGACGGATCGCGCTGGATATTGGCAGATTGCGTGCCTCCTTCCGTGCAGCGACCGGCAAGATCGAAGCCAATATCGTCAGTCATGACAAACGCTATGACATTCCCTGGGTCGTGCTGCTGCATGATGGGAGTAACGACGCTCGGCCTGCGATTGAAGCTTGTGGCCTGTCGCGAGCCTTGCAAAATGAACCCGAGTCACAAGCCGAGGATGCACCGCGCTGGCATTTGTTTGATCGAGGTGTCGTCGTTGAAATGAGCTCGGATCAACTCGATGACCCGGCTGGTGCCGACGCTCAGGAAAAGCGCTGGGAAGAGTTCGTCGCACTGTGCGGAAAGTACAGGCCACAACGCCCACTCGACTCCTTGATCGTGTCGGTGTCCGCTAGCTTGCTGCTGGATCGCACACCCGAAGGCCGGGAGCGTCTGCGCGAGCGCGCCGATGCCATCAGCCGACGTATCTGGATTGCACAAAATCGCTATGCGATGCGCTTTGCTGTGTATGTCTTCATTTCCGGGGCCGAGGATCTACCCGGATTTGATGCACTGGCCTGGTCGCTGCCCGATGCACTTTGCCGCAGCATGCTGGGCTGGTCATCTCCGTATCAGCCAGCGGCGATGTATCAATCGAACTGGGTCACGCAAGCCTTTGATCAGATCGAGCAAGATGTCGCCGATATCAGCGCCGAGTTGTTCGCTTCAAATACCGATGTACCCGCATCCGCAGCCCTGTTCCTGCTTCCATCGCGCATTGCGGCATTGCGTGCAGGTGCGGCAGATTATCTGCAAGCGCTGATGCAACCCAATGCCTTTCATGATCCGTTTTTCTTGCGAGGCATTTATTTGAGCGGTAACGGTCATCAGCCGTTATTCCTGCGCGATTTGCTTGATGCAAAAGTATTTGCCGAATTTGGCCTCTCGCGCGCCGCCCACGCACAAAAACTGTCGCGCCCTTTGCTGGGCCGGGTGTTCCGCTGGGTGGCAGTCGGCATTCCTTTGATTTTTGGACTGGGTCTCCTGTTGAGTACGATGCAACTCAATCGCACCCTGCCTTACCTGGCCGAGGGCCTGGAGGGACTGAATCGCGACAAAGCCTACCGCACCAACGCCAGCAACAAGGGCGAGCGGATTGATTTCGAGTGGTATCGCAAGACCGCACTTTCACTGATGATTGGACTCGAACAATTACAAACAAAACGCGTCACAAAAAGTATGAGTATTTATGACGGGACCTTGCATCAGCTCGATGATGTACGCTCTGGCGCGACCGGCTTGCTCAATCCTTTCATGCCAGGCTCATGGCCCATTTTTGATGATTTGCTCCTGCGCGCATACAGACGTATCGAACAAGATTTTGCTGAGCTGGGACTACGGACCATACAACATGCGATTTATCGTCGCACTGCTGAGCTTACGAATGCACCAAGCAATCCGAACACGTATGCGATTTCGGGCGGCCCATCGGATTGTGATCCGCCAATTTATAAAACAACGGTTACGGCAGGTTCATTTTACAGCTCGCTGGCAGCAGAAAATCTGAGTGAATTTTATGTGCTATCGAATTATGCTCAGGAAATTCATCGCTTGAGCTTTGACGTGGGAGCCGTCCAAAGACTCAATTCATTACACCGAGATAGCCAGCGGGAATTGCGTATGCTGGTGCTTGATACATTGGGCGCAGAATTGCCGGGTGACTTGCAAGGCAGTCTTACCTTGTTTCGCACCGCAACTGCTACAGAAACCTCGCTGATTGATCAAAAGGCAATCGAGCGCGCTACGCAATGCAGCTTTATCAAAGGCATAGAAGCACTAAACCACAAGTTGTTCATCGATAATCCGCTGATACGCAGTGAAGAACGGGTTCGATCCAAACTCAGTGATGTGACTAATTTGTTTGGTGGACAGGCTGATCCTAGCAGTGCAGACATGATCGCGGCATATAAAGAATTATTCGACGCGCTGCTTGAGCAAAAAACTTTACTTGCTAAGGGTCATGGTAGCTGGATGACGAGTGACTCGCTAGATCTCGGTGAGGCGTATGAAAAAATTCTGCAGCAATTCGCCGACAACAAGCTGATTGGCACAGAATTGGTGGAACAGGTACGCCGCAAGCAGCGGCAGGAGCATGCCCGTCTGCGACAGCGCTATATCTCTCTGTTTGGCGATAGCAGTGACATTATTGTCGCTGGCAATGGCAAGCTGGCTCAGTCAAAAGCCCGGCAGGCCATGCTGCCCATCATCGAGCATTTCCTCAGCCAGCCCTTCATGACACCTGCCATCGGCGATGCGCTGGTCGCTACGCAACGCGGAACCATACTGCGCTGGGATAATGAGCAACTGACGAAAGCAGTCAGACTGGGAGAAAGCCATAAAAAATTCATCGTCGATGAGTTACCCAAATTTCCGACCGAGATGCAAGAGAGCGCCAGTAATGTCATCGACTTCCAATACGCGTTGCGTCTGGTCGACTTGATCAGCCGCGCATATAGTCCAATCGATGCTGAGGACTTGCGCAATAACACGGCGGCAGTGTCACTGACTTCATTCGAACTCACCAGCGGCCATGTAAAACGAC
>JBIIEY010000131.1:0-5930 GCA_044237595.1 Burkholderiaceae bacterium
CTCCGTGCATCGTGGCGGATTTCAGGGCTATTGGTATCGACACTCAGGATGCGGAAAAACGCCGGGCCAAGGCGCTGGCATGGATCAACCGGCGCGGAAAGCAATGCACGCCCCAGCAATTGCTGGTGATTCGCAACAATCGCGCGCAGTGGCTAGGTGCGGGAGATTCGGCCGCGGCAGCGGCGTCGATTGATTCTTTGCTTGAAGTTTTTGCTGCGACCAACCCGGATATTGCGATGCTGCTCTATGGCACACCGCCACCACCGCCGCCACCGCCCGACCCCAAGGCGAAAAAACCACCGCCCCAATAATCAGGCCTACGCGGGGGTTTAGCCGTCGCGGCCCATCATCAGAAACGATGGAATCACCGCTTTGATGCGGCCACCGGGCTTGATTCGTGCGCTGTCATTGGCAGCGGATCGAACCGATGGATTTTCGCTGGAATTTCGCACAGCACGGAAACGATCCAGGATGGAACCGCTGACCTTGTGGGTAAGCGCATTTTGCCGGGTATTGAGCTTGAGATCGGCTTCGATTTCGCCCAGCTGCTCTATGGAACGGCCAAACTCGATGAAGTTCTCGCGAATCTCTTTGTTAGTGGTCATCACGAAGAATTCGGTACCGAAGAATTCATTGGCGCTTGTGCTGTACATCACGGGCGGCGAGAGGAAGAAACCGGCGTTGAATGACTTGGAGAAAATGCTCTCGTAGGTCTGGAGGTTATCGACGCGGCTGGGTACGATCACCAGCTTGGGCGGATTGCGCAGACGGGAATTGAAAACGAAGGAAAAACGGTTCACGAACTCAAGGGTGCTATCGAGCTCAACCCGCGACAGGGAGCTGGGCACCAGCACCAGATCAAACTCAAACAGAAAATCCGGTGGTAGTACATCGGTCCAGGTCAGGTCGGTAATGACGACTTCCATAGTGTCGACACATTTGCGCAAAGCTTCTTTGGCTTTTAATAACGCAATACCCGAGCCTTTTGCATTTGGCAAATCCACGGTCATGCAATCGATGCCAATTGGATAAGCTTTTTTGACCCATTTTCCGGCAGTTGCCTGATGATCAAAATCGATTAATGCTGTTTTTTTGCCAGAAATATAAGAAAAATACGCGGCCAAATTCGCCGATACCGTACTTTTGCCAACCCCACCCTTTTGGCTGGTAATCAGGATCTTGAGTGCGTTGCTCATGGTATTCCTTTGATTCGGCCGCAAGCCGTTGATTTTTTTAGTGAATTATAATTTAACGTTGCTTGAAGGGGAGTTTTGCCATATTATCATGTTGGAGTATAGATCAGCTTTTTCCGCAAAGACAAGATTATTTTGCAAGAGAGGTAATTAAGCATGGGAAAGTCATCGGCAAAACCGACAATGATGCGATTCGAGCCTAAATCCGGCTGGTCTGATGCAGGTGGTCAGGTTATTTCGATTAATGACCACCTTAAACCGGAAGATAAGCCGGAACATAAACTGAAAATCGATGCCGAGCCATTATCTGCAGAGGCGCTGGTTAATCTGGGCGAGTCGATGCAGGATGTTTTCGACAGCCTGAAAATCAACGATTCTCGTCTGCAAGCCTGGACTCAGGTGCATGCGGCCATCCGTCTGATTGGCGGAAAAATTCAGGAACAGAAAACCCTGCGCGCGCGCATCGAAGCACTGGATTCGGAAATCGAAGGTGTGCGCAGTCTCGCCTCAGAGTTGGTGTCCAATGCTTACCGTGGCGAGCAGGAAGTACACGAGACTTCCAAACTGCGCATGCAGATTGCCGAGTCGCTGCACGACAAACTCATCTCCACACTGAAAAGCTGATCGACGTTCATGCAACCGAGGTACCGCCTTTCTGCGCTGTTGCTGCTACTGAATTGGGGTCTGTTTCTTGCTGTATTCGCATGGATCAGCAAGTCGCAGGGCAACGCTCTCTGGTGGCTGAGACTGAACTGGTCGGGCTGGTTAAGTGATCTAGGCAGCGTCGCGCAGTTGGGCACCCTGCCCGGTGGTAGTGTGTGGATCGCGTGGTTGATACTCAGTGTCGCACTTAGCGTGATTCATCTGCTGACCAAAGCACCATCTGAACAACCCAAACCTGCTGAACCGATCGCGAGAAAAAATCTGTTCGCCAATGGCGACATGATGGAATCGCGCCCAGAACTCAAAGAAAAAATCCTGCGACTGCATGAGTCGCTCGACAAGATCTGAGCCGGACCCCGCCTCCCATAGACACAAATCTCGGGATCACTTCAAAAAGCACAAACGCAAACCACCTGCAGCAACACTTTATTGCTGCAACATCTGCACGCGCCTGCCATTAAGCGGCTGCACCGGACGCGCATTCATTTTGTAAAGCTTTTTGAATGCTGCCAGCTGTGCATAGGAAATCTCGATGGGCGTGCGCATCACCTGCCATTTCACCTCCTCAGTACAAGGCGGCGTCGTCAGTGATCCCAGGTAGGCAAAATAGGTGGGATCAGCCGGTAACAATTCGGCGGGGTTGAATTCCTTTAGCTCGAACGTGAGGCCTGATTTTTTAGGCATATTGTCGAACACGGGCTTGAGCGTTGCGTTTTCCTTGCCCAACTTGACCATGACGGCGACGACAGCCAGCTTGGAATCGCCGGCGCGGTGAACAAAGTGCACCACCATGTGCTGAGCCATGCTGTCAATTTTCTCTTCGCTAGGCGTATGAAAATGAAATTGCACGAGCTTGTACTCAAGGCCATCAAAACGCGCAGTGCCTGAATTGGGCAGATTGACCTGAATGGTATGGCCGTTATTGAGCACCTCGGCCGGGCCCGGCAGATACGTGAACATGATGGGCTTGAGCCCGCCCCTCTCGACGTCACGAGTTTCGATGTTGATCGGTGACTGACGCTTGCCCATGCCGCAGGTTTTGAAGCTCGGATCGACACCGGCCCAATGGGCCGTACCAGCTTCACCCTCATATTCCCAATGGGGCGCGGGACCGGCTGCCAGCGCAGGCGCCGCAAACAGTGCCAAGACAAACAGACTGACGAACTTGTGTTTCATGTGCATCCTCTTGCAATCGAGTGAAGGAATTCACCCGGGCGATAATGGAGTTTACCGTTTCATTCTAATCGGCAAGATTACCCGGAACTTGAGCCTGTGCCGGCAACCCAGCCGGCTTGGAGCCAGTGTGCGTACTCCGGCAGGAAAGGCCAGGCAATCAGTTGGCTGGCCGTCCCGGTCGGAAATATGCCCGAGGTCAGGTGATCCATCCACTCGTCATGTCCACCGACCTGCGAGAGCAACAGTCTATGCATCGGTGTGTCGCGCAAACCATTCACCGCCAGCCCCTGTGCATCATTAAGCCCGTGATACCGCAATACCGGTTTCGCCACCGCCCGGCTGCTATCCACCGGGCCGGAGTACAGGTCATGCACACTACCCCAATCCCGCCCCTTGAGCCGGGCGGCGATCTGCTGCAGCTCGGATTCGGCACGCGCCATGTCGCGGACCCGGTAAAGATGCTGACCGAGTACGTTATCGAAAAAAATCGTTGCCTCGGGTGAGTCTGTCAGCAAACGATCAAGCGCTTTCAGGCCGTCGACTTGAACAAACTGGAGTTGCGACCCCGAAGCGCGCAAGGCACGACCGTGATTGAGTCGAAAAAGCCAGGACGCGTGTGGATCGATGTCGATCAGATCGATCTTCCGAAAACGCTGCAACCAGGCCGATGACATCATCCAGCCTGCGCTGCCGCCTATCAGGAGTAAATGAGACGATGCCGGACGGGTAGTCTCAAGCCAGTCGGCTATCAGCGCGGACGTAGAGTGCCAGCGCCGCCTTTGCCAGAAAGCACGCAGATGCCAGCGCAAGCCGCCTGTGGTGTCACGATCGGCAGACAAGATCGAGAATTTCACGGATCGGCGTGTCCGGCGGCACAGGATCCCACTCGGGCAGCGAGCCCATCTTGCTGATCTGCTTGCCGCCGAGCATGGCGTCTGTGAAGTGCGACATGTGGACGGCTCTTGCCAGCCTCGCCTTGCATTGCAGTTGCAGCAGCGAGCGCGTGGACCGGAAGATATGCCCATTGGGATGCATTTCCGGATTGCGATAGTTCATCAAGCTCCAGACTTCGCGCTGATCGCCTTTGGCTTGTATGGTGCTGCGATCGATATAAAACTCGCCCCGCTCGAACCGGCCGACACTGGTCCAACCGGCTTGCACGCTGCCGCAGACCGCGAGCAGCGCAAACCAGCACAGCGCGCGCCGCTTCACTAGGCTCAGATACATGACTTGGGAATCGCTCATTTCGGCGCCAACCCGGTTGCGGCACCCAGTGCGGCGCCAGTCGCGACACTGCCGGCGATTTCACTACTGCTCTCGCCCTGACCACCACAACGAGTGGTCATGTTCGACGCATCAATGCGATCTGCCGCATCCAGCCCCGCATTGGCGGCAAGTACCGGCAGCAGCAGCCCGCCACTCAGAATCAGCAGAACGGGTGTTGCCACCATAGTGACGCTTTTAACATCGCGATGGACGGCGCTGCCAGCAATACTGCTCTGACAGCCCTCGCTGCGATATTGAGGTTTGTTGGGATCAAGACGCAAAGCCGCCAGCTCGGACTGACTGGCGCAACCACCGAGGCAGGCTGCAAGTACAACAGAGATAGCTTTGTAGGGAAACTGGGAACTCATCGGGAACACGCCCGTGTATGGATGCCTGAATTCCCAGAATCTAGCAACTTCCAGAAAAATTGTAAATAAGAAACTCTCGAGGGTGGCGCTAAGCACAAAGTCGGTGGTTACGCTGCGCCTTGATGCACGGCACAGGCCACCATCACCAGAAAATCAGCCAAAGCGCGGCACCAATCGCCACCCATTTGGCCAGGTAGTACACAGAGCGAGAGCTGGCCTTGAGCTTTTTACCCTGCACGCGAAAATGGTACGCAATACTGAAAAACCGATTCAGCCAGCCTATCGATTCCCCCTCAACGTTCTGCGAGGATGCTGTGGCCATCACATACTTCGCAAACAGCCGATTAAACCAGCGTGCAGGCGCTGTCCACAGCGGACGCTCGATATCGCAAAAGAGCACCACGCGCTGATGGTCGGTGGTGTTGGCGGCGTGATGGATGAAGGTCTCGTCAAACATGACCGCCTCGCCATCACGCCAGTGATAAGGCTGACCGTCAACGTCGATATAGCAGCGGGGGTCATTGGGCGTCACCAGCCCGAGGTGATAACGCAGTGACCCGGCATAGGGATCGCGATGCCGCACCAGCGTCGCGCCGGGCGGCAGCGAAGCAAACATCGCCGCTTTGACACTGGGAATTTGCTTGAGCAGAGCCAGCGTCTTGGGACAGCTCTCCATCGCCGAAGGCAGCTCGCGTCCATACCAGCTGAGATAAAAACGCTTCCAGCCCGTGCGGAAGAAAGAATTGAAACCAATATCGTTGTAACCCGAGGCCGCACGTATCTGGCCGCCATCGGCCAGCGCCATGGCTTCATCACGGATAATTTGCCAGTTGGCCTGCAGGGGCGCCAGCTCAGGAAACTCGCTGGGGTCAATGTAAGCAGTTCGTCGCGTACGCGAAAACAAATACATGACCGCATTGACCGGCGCCAGCAGTACGGTGAAGTCCGTCAGCGCCCGTATCAATCCAAAACGGACAGTGCCACGGAAATGCACGTAAAGCGCAGAGGCGATGAATATCGCCAGTACCCAGTGCCTTGTTTCGATCATCCCTGCATTCATCCGCAACCTCGAAAAGCCAGAAGCTGTGATTTTAAACAATGCGGCACTCCCACGGGGAAATCCCTGCAGCCACGGGCCCATACCCTTGCAATGCGGCCTTGCCCGCGTGGGCCAGCAGCGCCTGCCATGACCACTGACCGAGTGCCCTGCCCTTCGCGTAAAATTTCTCTGACGAAAACTTAATCGATGCCGATCATGGCCCTG
>JBIIEY010000132.1:0-5903 GCA_044237595.1 Burkholderiaceae bacterium
AAATAGCGACCTATGCCAATGGTGATCCCATGGCGATCGTGCAGGGATCGGTCGGTTTGATCGGATGCCATCTTGAAAGTGAAGATAGTTGGTATCTGAAAAAAAATATGCGCGCTCACTGGCATCGCGGCGACCACCATGAATTACTTTTACAATTTGTCGTCGACTATCTTCTCGAAGAAAATCAGATGGCGCTGTTTTGATTCCATCGTTTCTATCAAGATGCGCGACGTGATCGCAAGAAAAGCCAGGCGCAAGGCGTTTTTCTTTCAGTCACCACTATTTGCGCTGTGATTCAATCTGCACCCCACCAAGGACGCATCCCTCAGCACCTTCCCCCGCTCCGCATAACGAAGACAGACATTGCCTTGTGAGAAAATATCGGGCTTGGCTGTTTGCGTAGTTCGCTACGACCGGCAAAAAATTAACAAACTACTACAACAAGGGCAGGAATTCATGCACCAGGATGTACATACCGAGTTACTGAACACGCCGGGCTGGCGCGGCGATATCGAACGCTTCATGTCTCGCCCTTTCATTCAGCACATGCTGATCACACTGATCATCGTAAACGCCGGCATCTTGGGTATCGAGACCAACCCGGAGATCATGGCTTCGATCGGACACGAATTGATTCTGCTCGATCACGCCATCCTGTGGGTTTTCATTGCGGAGATCGTGTTGCTGATCGCCGCACGCGGCTGGCATTTTTTCAAAGATCCCTGGTGCATTTTCGATTTTCTGGTGGTTGCGATTGCGCTGGTGCCTGCCACGGGCAGTTTGTCCGTACTACGGGCACTGCGTGTACTCCGGATTTTACGACTCATTAATAAAATAGAAAGCATGCGCCGCGTGGTGAGCGCCCTCCTTGGTTCACTGCCCGGCCTGGGCTCGGTGTTCGGACTGGTGCTGATTGTGTTTTATGTATCTGGCGTGATCGCCACCAATATGTATAGCGCAGAATTCCCCGAACGTTTTGGGACGCTGGGAATGAGCTTCTACACCTTGTTTCAGGTCATGACACTAGAGGGCTGGTCGGAAGAAATCGCCCGCCCAATCATGGCGATCTACCCATCGGCATGGGTATTTTTTCTGATCTTTATTTTCATCTCGACGTTCATCGTCGTAAATCTGTTCGTCGCAGTGATTGTGGATTCAATCAACTCGATCAAGCACCACGAAGAAAACAAGGAAAACAAACAGAAGGAGGATGATGTCGCAGAAAATATCCGGGCGCTGCGTCAAGAAATCGCCGAACTGAAGACAATGATCAAGTCCAAAGATCTGCGCTGAGCGTAAGCGCTTATCAGGAGGGGTATCAGCCCTTCCCGAACAGCGCCTTGTTGTTCTTGACTGCGATTGATTTGAAATAGGGGTCGAACTCGGCCTCATTGAATCCGAAGCGCTCCATGAATTGCTCGAACAATTCCAGCTCCTGAGGCAAGGCCTCGCCGTTGGCTAGAATCGCGTCATACAAGTTCACCAGAATCGAGAGCTGCTGATCGTGATCGAGTAAGGTCGCGCTATCCTTGATGAATTGATCGACCGTATTGAATTTAGTGTAGCGGGTTGCCACTTCCAGCAAAACGCGATCATCGTGTACTGCAATCACCAACCGACGTATCTCTTCCGGTTCTATGCGCCCATCAGCATTGATCATGTAGATCATCGCGGCAGCAAACGCAATTCGGGGTGTGAGATCAGGTGACTCGCCAAAGTACTCGGTCAAGGCAGCACCGCAATGCAAGCAGTGTTTCGCCGCTGCGCCATGTCCCTCAGTCATACAGGCATGACAGGTGCGCGTTGTGGACTCGGTCAGAGTTTTTCGAACTGCATGCTGGGCAATCATTTCTGCAGAAACGATACCTGTAGGTACCGCAAGAATCCCCCAACCAAACATCATCATGACAGAGGCGAGAAAACGACCTAAATCCGTCTTGGGCGTGATGTCACCAAAACCCACCGTCGTCACAGTCGAAATCGCCCAATAGATCGAGGTTGGCACACTGGTGAATCCGTTTTCTCCGCCCTCCACCACGTACAGCATGGTGCCCAGAATAACCACCATAGTCATGATAATGGAGAGGAACACACCGATCTTGCGGCGGCTGTCGGCCACGGCGAGCATCAGCCACTGATATTCATCCACGTAGCCTGACATTTTCAGGATGCGGAAAATTCTCAGCAGACGCAGTATGCGCACATCCAGCAGCACATAGGCTTCGGGCACGACGAGTGCAATAAAGCTCGGCAGTATCGATACAAAATCAATCACGCCGAGGAAGCTTTTTGCATAACGCAGAGGGTTGGGACTGCAGGCTAGACGCGCCAGATACTCGAGCGTGAAGATGACGGTGAAACCCCATTCCGCTGTGGTCAGCGCTGACTGGTATTCGGACCGTATGCTTTGCACGCTATCGACCATGATCACCAACAGGCTGATCACGATGGCCCAGACCAGAAACAGATCAAAGCGACGACCTGCTGCCGTATCGGCTTCGAAGATGACGGTGTACCACTTGAGGCGCCAACCGGTCAGCGCATGGGCATAATGACTTGCTGCAGTGTCTTGCATGGGGTGTTCTTTCGGACTTGTTCTTCTCGGACGAAAAGATAGTTTATTTTTATTTTGATAATTTTATGGGACGACCGCTCACGTGTAACGCTCAATAGGAAAATCATCAGCAACGCGAATACTAAGGTGATTTGCCACTACTTTCCAGTCCGGTATTCTGCTGGCGGCATCACCATTACACGGCCCGCCAGACCTAGGTACACTGAAACCCGGTAAAATGCGTTATCAATTTATTGATTTTTTTCCAATCTTTCCTCGCATAGCTCGCTGAACGGCATCAACGGATGCAGCACGCAGGCGCATGATATGAAAAGCAACGCTTCGTTTCTCTGGTCTGGATTCATCGATGTCTGAAACTTTGTTCGACAAATATGGCGGCGTACCGACCGTGACAGAACTCGTACGGGATTTTCATGAACGACTGATGCGCAGGCCTCACATACGGCGCTATTTTGCCGATATGCCCACGGACAAGATCATCTCTCACCACATCGAATATGTCACCTTCGCACTAGGTAAACCCAGAACTCACATCAGCATGAAGCAGCTACATGACCAGCATATGACTGCCGGGGTCACCAAAGCCTCCAACAACCTGATGATTGATTTATTCGTTGACGCGCTCCATGACAATGGATTTACCGATGAGGATATTGAAACGATCGTCGCCCGATTACAAAGTGTCACGGGCGAGATCGTGACCAAGGGTATCGATAAATAAAACCGCAGAGAATTTGTCTGATCGGTCTGGTGATCTGGTTCGCTGCAAACAGGGGGAGTTGACTATTCGCCATGAATGACAAATCCAAACTCACTAGCAAGGAAGACATCTTTGATGTATTCCGCCCCGACGACGATCACAACGTTTCGGCGGAAAATTACAGTATTACAAGACTGCCGCAGGCGCGAGAGAAGCACGGGCCGCTGAAAAAAAATCAATGGATAGATACGAGCGTCCTTCTAACCGACCACACCATCGAACCCCACGCCCTGACGCTGTCCGGCGCTGATGCATCCACCGATACCAATGATCCCTTGGCAGTGACGGTCACACAAACCGCGAACGCGGACTCTGAGAACACGATACGCTTGGAAACTTTCCGCATCGGTATGGAAGAGCGACTGGCAGCGATGCAAGTGGCCCAGCAAAAAGCCAAGGACCAGCTCAGCGATCTTGAGGGTCAATCTCAGGGAACGGATAAACTACCGCAATCATGACGCAGTCGATTGCGGCGTCGTGATCCGGTTGCTTTAAACGCTCTCAAAGGTCTAGCCCATGTCACCTCCGACTACCCTGCCCTCGGTCTGCCCCCACGACTGCACCAGTACCTGCGCCTTGGAGGTCGAGGTTCTGGACAACGGCCGCATAGGCAAAGTACGCGGCTCTCAGCGCAATGCGTACACCGCCGGCGTGATCTGCGAAAAAGTAGCACGCTATGCCGAGCGTCAGCATCACCCTGATCGTCTGCAATACCCCTTGATGCGCACCGGCGCCAAGGGTAGCCAGCAATGGAAACGGATCACCTGGGAAGAGGCGCTGGATCGGACCGCTGAGGCGATGCTGCAAAAAGCCGCGCAACACGGCAGCGAAACCGTCTGGCCTTATTTTTATGCTGGCACCATGGGTTTGGTGCAGCGCGATGGCATACAGCGCCTAAGGCATACGATGAAGTACTCGCGCTGGCACGCCACCATTTGCGTTGCGCTGTCCGACACAGGCTGGATGGCGGGTATTGGCAGTAAACGCGGTGTTGATTTGCTGGAAGCCGCCGAGCATGCAGATCTGATCGTGATCTGGGGCGGCAATCCGGTCAATACGCAGGTCAATGTGATTCAGCATGCGATGGCGGCAAAAAAACGCGGCGCACGTCTGGTTGTGGTGGATCCTTACCGTACCGGTACCGCTGAAAAAGCCGATCTGCATCTGGCGGTAAAGCCGGGTACCGATGGTGCGCTGGCTTGCGCCGTCATGCATGTGTTGTTTGCTGAAGGTTTTGCGGACTGGGACTATTTGCGGCGTTATACCGACTGCCCTGATGAGCTCGCCGCACACGTCAGCACACGTACGCCTGCGTGGGCGGCGGCCATTACCGGCCTGTCTGAAGACAGCATTATCAGCTTTGCGCGCGAGTATGGTCGCGCGCGCGCCAGCTTCATTCGCTGCCATCACGGCTTCTCTCGCTCACGCAATGGCGCATCGAATATGCATGCTGTGACCTGCCTGCCCGCAGTCACCGGTGCGTGGCAGCGCCGCGGTGGTGGCGCCGTATACGGACACGCGGGATTGCTGCCGCTGAATCGTGGTTTGATCGAAGGCTTGGATCAACTGGATACGACGACGCGCGTACTCGATCAATCGCGCCTGGGAGCCATCTTGATGGGCGATGCGGATGCGCTTCAAGGTGGCCCGCCAGTGACGGCGCTGCTGATCCAGAATACCAATCCGGCGGTGGTCTGCCCGGATTTGCACCGAGTGCGGGCTGGTCTGCTGCGCGAAGATTTATTCACCTGCGTGCATGAGCAATTCATGACCGAGACGGCAGCGCTGGCCGATATCGTGCTGCCGGCCACGACCTTTCTCGAGCATGACGATTTTTACTCAGCCAGTGGCCATACCGTGTTTCAGGTCGCGAAAAAACTGGTTGAGCCACCAGGCGAGGCACGCGAGAACCACTTCGTCATCTGCGAACTGGCCCGCCGCCTTGGCGCCTCCCATCCCGGCTTTGAGATGACTGCATGGGAGATCATGGATCAGAGCCTGAAACAATCCGGCCTGTGGGATGCGCAAACCAACTATGAGCGCGGTGGTCAGGATTTGGCGGCGCCTTTCGAGCGCATGCATTTCCTCGATGGCTTCGACACGCCGGATCGGAAATTTCATTTCAAGCCTGACTGGTCGCGCTTTGGTGGCAGAGCTGCCGAGATGCCAGTCCTGCCAGACCACTTCGATGTGATCGACAATGCGACGGATGAGAAACCGTATCGACTGGTGACCGCACCCGCGCGCACCTTTCTCAATTCCACCTTTACTGAAACGCCAGGATCGCTGAAACGCGAACGACGGCCGACGGCATTGCTGCATCCTGATGATTGTGCGGCGCTTAACGTGAGTGAAGGCGATCGTATCACGGTGGGTAATGAGCGCGGCTCGGTCAGCGTGCATGTGCAGCCCAAATCTGGTCAGCAGCGTGGTGTGGTGATCATAGAAGGCTTGTGGCCGAATCGCGCGTTCGATACCGGTCTGGGCATCAATGCGCTGACCAGTGCAGAACCGGGATGGCCGAACGGAGGTGCAGTGTTTCACGATACGGCGGTCTGGATACGCGCG
>JBIIEY010000133.1:0-5896 GCA_044237595.1 Burkholderiaceae bacterium
ATGCGTGGCCGGTATCCCATTCAATGGCCCGATTGGTGCAGCCCGCGTTGGTTATATCGATGGTCAGTATGTACTCAATCCTACCGTGTCACAGTTGCCAAACTCCCAGATGGATCTGGTCGTCGCTGGTACCGAAACGGCTGTTTTGATGGTGGAATCCGAAGCCAAAGAACTGTCCGAAGAAATCATGCTGGGCGCGGTTGTGTTTGGTCACGATCATATGAAAGCGGTGATTGATGCGATCCATGATCTTGTGCGTGACGGCGGCAAACCCGAAGTGTCATGGAGTCCTGCGCCTAAAAACGAAGCGCTGATTACACGCGTAACCGAACTCGCTGAAGGCAAACTGCGTGAAGCCTTCGCGACCAAGGAAAAGCAGGCCCGCACTGATAAGCTTCGTCAGATCAGCAGCGAAGTCAGCGCTGCACTGGCCGCAGATGCTGCAGCGGCAGGCACCTCGGCACCGGATTCGGCGGATGTCGGCAATGTGATGTTTGATCTCGAGTCAAAAATCGTTCGCTCGCAGATTCTCGATGGAGAGCCGCGTATCGATGGCCGTGACACACGTACCGTGCGTCCGATCTCTATTCGCACCAGTGTGCTGCCACGTACGCACGGTTCCGCACTGTTTACACGCGGTGAAACTCAGGCGCTGGTCGTTGCGACCTTGGGTACGGCACGTGACGAACAAAAAATCGATGCACTGACCGGCGAGTACAGCGATCGCTTCATGCTTCACTACAACATGCCTCCGTTCGCCACCGGCGAAACAGGCCGCGTGGGCTCGCCCAAGCGTCGCGAAATTGGTCACGGTCGTTTGGCCAAGCGTGCGCTGATTGCTGCCTTGCCTGCGGCTGATGAATTCAGCTACTCGGTGCGTCTGGTATCGGAAATCACCGAGTCGAACGGCTCCTCATCGATGGCATCGGTCTGTGGCGGCAGTCTGGCGCTAATGGATGCCGGCATGCCCCTCAAAGCGCATGTCGCCGGTATCGCGATGGGTCTGATCAAGGAAGGCAGCAAATTTGCGGTCCTCTCCGACATTCTGGGCGATGAAGATCATCTGGGTGACATGGACTTCAAAGTGGCCGGTACTGCCAATGGTATTACTGCGCTGCAGATGGACATCAAGATTCAGGGCATCACCAAAGAAATCATGCAAGTCGCGCTCGCACAGGCAAAAGAAGGTCGCGTACACATTCTTGGCAAGATGCAAGAGGCCATGCCACATGGCCGTACTGAGCTGTCGAATTTTGCGCCACGTCTGATCACGATTCGCATCAATCCCGAAAAGATCCGTGATGTGATCGGCAAAGGCGGTGCGGTGATTCGCGCACTGACCGAAGAAACCGGTACGCAGATCGACATTACCGATGAAGGTCTGGTCACCATTGCATCGGTGGATGCAGCAGCGGGTCAGGAAGCCAAGCGCCGCATCGAAGAACTCACAGCTTCAGTTGAAGTTGGCAAGATCTATGACGGTGTTGTGCTCAAGCTGCTGGACTTCGGTGCAATCGTTCAGGTCATGCCCGGCAAGGATGGACTGCTTCATATCAGCCAGATCGCCAATGAGCGTGTGAATGCCGTTGCTGATTACCTGAAAGAAGGTCAGCAAGTGCGCGTCAAAGTTCTGGAAACCGATGACCGTGGTCGCCTCAAGTTGTCGATGAAGGCAGCGATGGCAGAAGACGGTGGTGAGGTCGTGCAGCAGTAATTAAACGGGTCGCTGTACTGCGACCGTGAAAGCCGTCCGCCTTGCGGACGGCTTTTTGCTCTTTATGGCTAACCGTCAGAGCGCTGAAAAAACATAGGAGACACTCATGCAAGCGATAGAAATCGTCCAACCCGGTGGTCCAGAGGTACTGAAACCTGCCGAACGTCCCATGCCTGTCCTCAAGGCTGGCGAGGTCATGATCAAGGTGCATGCGGCAGGCGTGAATCGGCCTGATGTACTTCAGCGCACCGGTAACTATCCAGTGCCGCCAGGTGCTTCCGATATTCCTGGCCTCGAAGTGGCGGGTGAGATTATCGATGGTGATCTCGCCGGCAGCACACTGAAAAAAGGCGATATGGTTTGCGCGCTGGTACAGGGCGGTGGTTATGCCGAGTACTGCGCAGCCCCCGTTGCGCAATGTCTGCCCGTACCCAAGGGTTTGTCTTTGCTGGAAGCAGCCTCGCTGCCTGAAACATTTTTCACGGTGTACAGCAATCTGTTCATGCGAGCCAAGCTTTCGGGTGACGAAACGCTGCTGGTGCAGGGTGGTAGCTCCGGAATCGGTGTGACGGCAATCCAGATGGCACGTGCCATGGGTCACCGGGTTTTCGCGACGGCCGGTACCGATGACAAATGCCGTGCTTGTGAAGGTTTTGGGGCAGAGCAGGGCATTAATTATCGCACCGAAGATTTTGCGGAAGTCATCAAATCCGCGACCGGTGGTGCTGGGGTTAATGTGATCCTCGATATGGTGGCGGGTGACTACGTCAACCGGGAAATCAACTGTCTGGCCGATGATGGCCGGCTGGTGATCATTGCCTTGCTTGGTGGTGTCAAAGGTGAAGTGAATTTCGGTGAGATCTTGAGGCGACGGCTGACGGTCACGGGGTCGACACTGCGGCCGCGCCCGATCGCCTTCAAACAGGAAGTTGCGCAACATCTGCACCAGAAAGTCTGGCCCCTGCTCGAAACTGGCGAAATCAAGCCCGTGATTTACCAGACCTTCCCGCTGGCACGGGCGGCCGATGCTCATGCACTGATGGAAACCAGCACGCACGTGGGCAAAATCATGCTGACGGTCGTCTGATGCTGGTTTGACCGGTTTTCAGCCCACAGGATAAAATCACGGGTTAATCATGAATCAGACAACGATGCGACGCACACTCATTGCCGGCAATTGGAAAATGAACGGTAGCGTCGCCGCCAACGCGGTACTGCTCGATCGCATACGCCATGGCGCCAACGGGCTTGCCGCAGACCTTGCTGTCTGTGTGCCATCACCGTACTTCGCACAGGCCCAATCGGCGCTTTCTGGCTCGGTAGTGGCCTGGGGTGGTCAGGATCTCTCGCTGCATGAGTCAGGCGCCTATACCGGTGAAGTGTCAGGTGCGATGTTGCGTGATTTTGGTTGTCAGTTCGTGATCGTCGGACACTCCGAGCGTCGTAGTCTTCACGGTGAGACCGATGCCATCGTGGCCGGCAAGGCATTGCAAGCCTTGGCGTGTGGACTCACACCCATTGTCTGTGTTGGCGAAACCCTCGAAGAGCGTGAAGCCGGCCATACCGACACTGTAGTATCCCGCCAGCTCAAGGCTGTATTGGATGTGCTCGGCCAGCAGTTGGGAAAGATCGTAGTTGCCTATGAGCCCGTGTGGGCGATTGGCACGGGTAAAACCGCCACGCCAGAGATGGCTCAGCAAGTTCACGCGCAGCTGCGGGGATTGCTGGTCGGCGTTGACGCTATCGCCGGCAGTGGTGTTCGCCTGCTTTATGGTGGGAGCATGAAGCCGGACAACGCGCGTGATCTGTTGGCGATGGACGATATTGACGGTGGACTGATAGGTGGGGCCTCGCTCAAGGCGGAGGATTTTCTCGCCATTGCAAAGTCTGTCTGAACAAGATGGTTTTTGTGTACTCCAATGTTCTGACGGTGAGGAACGTTGAATAAATCCCGGTTTTATGGCGAACCAGAGCAGTTGTGCGATGCAGTGGTTTGAAAAATCAAGGACTTGGCGCTATTTTTTAGCGACAGAAAATTTGCGGTGTCATTTAATTAACGCCTCATTAAAGAAAAGCAGCAAAATATTATTTAAATGGAAAAATCCTTAACATGAACAATCTTCTCGCAATCGTCATCGTCATTCAGGTCGTTACGGCGCTGATTATTATCGGTTTGGTGCTGCTGCAGCATGGCAAGGGTGCGGATATGGGTGCTGCCTTTGGTTCTGGCGCATCCGGGAGCCTGTTTGGCGCCAGCGGATCCTCAAATTTCCTCTCGAGATCTACCGGTATTGCCGCAGCCGTGTTTTTTGCGTCGACACTCGCGCTGAGTTTCTTCGGCAGCAGACCTGCCGCTTCATCGGGAGCGGGTGTGATGGATCAAGTGACGACACCGGCCAAGCCTGCAGCGACCGTACCCGGTACGCCAGATGCTTCGAAACCACAAAATAAATCGAACGAAATCCCGAAATAATCTTCTGGCAATGAATGCTGCCAAATGTGCATTGAGATCAGGAGTCAAAGCGGGTTAAAATGCGAGGGTTTTGCCGACGTGGTGAAATTGGTAGACACGCTATCTTGAGGGGGTAGTGGCGAAAGCTGTGCGAGTTCGAGTCTCGCCGTCGGCACCAGTTAAAACAGGAACAGGAATCCCGGTGATTCCGAGCAGGCCAGCAGGGGTTGCCCGAGCTGGCTTTTTGCTGAGATGACCGGCCTGACTGTCTGACTGAAAATTGATTTGTTGCAGGGAGACGCTGAAAAAATCGGCGTTTTATAGCGAGCCAGCGTGGCTGTCCAACGCGGCCGTCAGGAACATCAAGCTCCTGGCGCCGGTTTTGCGGCTACAAAAGTTTCCGGGTTTGTTTGACCAGTGCTTCCACAAACACAATCATCGTTTTGAACTGAGGATATCGTGAACCTCGAAAATTACCTTCCAATACTGCTCTTCATCGGTGTCGGTATTGCCGTTGGTGTTGCACCGCAAATATTGGGTCGTTTGCTTGGGCCGCATCAGCCTGATGCAGAAAAAACGTCCGCTTACGAATGCGGCTTTGAAGCATTCGAAGACGCGCGAATGAAATTCGATGTGCGCTATTACCTTGTTGCGATTCTTTTCATTCTCTTCGATCTCGAAGTCGCTTTCCTGGTCCCCTGGGCGGTTGCCATGAGTGACATAGGCTTGCTCGGTTTTTGGGCGATGATGATTTTTCTGGGTGTGCTGGTCGTTGGCCTGATTTTCGAATGGAAAAAAGGCGCTCTAGATTGGGAATAAGCGATGGCAATTGACGGAATCATGAACGAAGGCTTTGTCACCACGACAGCCGACAAACTGATCAACTGGACGCGCACCGGCTCATTGTGGCCGATGACCTTCGGACTGGCCTGCTGCGCGGTTGAAATGATGCATGCAGGCGCGTCACGCTATGACCTCGACCGTTTTGGTGTCGTCTTTCGCCCATCGCCGAGACAATCGGATGTGATGATCGTCGCCGGTACGCTGTGCAACAAGATGGCGCCAGCGTTGCGTAAGGTGTACGACCAGATGGCCGAGCCACGCTGGGTGATTTCCATGGGCTCTTGCGCGAATGGCGGTGGTTACTATCACTACTCGTATTCGGTTGTCCGCGGCTGTGATCGTATTGTGCCCGTCGATATTTATGTGCCTGGTTGCCCACCTACCGCAGAGGCGCTGTTGTACGGAATCATGCAATTGCAAAATAAAATTCGGCGAACTAACACCATCGCACGCTGAGACGATAAGCCAGGATCATGACAACCAAACTTGTAACACTGGAATCGGCGCTTCAAGAAGTCTTGGGTGATCGCATCCGTTCGGTATCCGTCGCGCTCGGCGAAATCACGATCGTTGTTGCTGCTAATGATTATGTATCGGCGATGCAAAGCCTGCGTGACCATTCTTCTTTGCGTTTCGAGCAATTGCTCGATTTGTGTGGTGTGGATTATGAATCCTATGGTGATGGAGCATGGGGTGGTGCGCGCTTCGCTGTCGTCTCGCACCTGTTGTCCATCACTCACAACTGGCGCATCCGTGTGCGTACCTTTGCCCCAGATGATGATTTGCCTGTCGTTCCCTCAGTGAGCGAATTGTGGAATTCGGCTAACTGGTATGAGCGTGAAGCTTTCGATTTGTTTGGCATCTTGTTTGAAGGTCACGATGACCTG
>JBIIEY010000134.1:0-5894 GCA_044237595.1 Burkholderiaceae bacterium
AACATGCTGCGCACCCTGGCCATTCGTGATTTCGTCATTGTCGATGCAATAGAAATCGATCTTTCGGCTGGCTTTTCCGTGTTTACTGGCGAAACTGGCGCAGGCAAATCCATTCTGATTGATGCGCTCACACTAGCGCTTGGTGGTCGCGCGGATGCCAGCGTCGTACGAGAAGGTGCGACGCGCGCGGACATCACGGCTGAATTTGCCGGTCCTTTCGATCCGGCGCTGGGTGAATGGCTGGATCAGAATGCATTGACTGGCGAGGAAGGCGTGCTTTTCATGCGGCGCGTTATTGACAACGGCGGTCGCTCCAAGGCGTTTATCAACGGCATTACTGCCACAGTCACTCAGTTGCGCGAATTGGGCGAAATGCTGGTCGATATTCACGGCCAGCATGCGCATCAGTCACTGCTCAAAGCCGATGCGCAACGGCTGCTGCTTGATGCGCATGCCGGCTTGCATGATGAGTCCCGCGCTGTGGCGGCTGCCTACCGCAGCTGGCGCGCTGTCCTGCGTCAGCGCGAGGAATTCGAGCGTGACGCAAAGCAGGTATTGCTGGAGCGAGAGCGTCTCGAGTGGCAGGTGGGTGAGCTGGAAAAACTCGCGGTACGTCCCGGTGAGTGGACCGATATCAGCAACGAGCACAGTCGTCTTTCGCACGCGGCTAGTCTGATCGATGGCGCACAGCAAGCGCTGACCTTGCTCTCTGAGAGCGATTCCTCGCCCGTGTTGTCGCAGGTAAGCGCCATCGAACAAAAGCTAGGCAAGCTGGTCGACATTGATGACAAGCTGCGTCCGGTACTCGAAGCGCTGGAGCCGGCGCGCATACAGTTGCAAGAAGCGGTTTATGCGCTGAACGATTACCTGGGCCGTATCGAACTCGATCCTGATCGTTTGCGTACGGTAGAGGCACGACTCGAAGCCATTCACGGCACCGCGCGCAAATTTCAGGTCGCTCCCGAGGATCTGCCCGAGACCCATGCACATCTGTCGCAACGTCTGGCGCAACTGTCGGATGCAAGTGATATTGACGCGATGCGCGCGCAAGAGCAAAAACTGGCCGATGCCTACCAAGCCCTTGCGACCAAGCTGACCAAGGCGCGCACGAAAGCCGCGAAATCACTGGCGACCGCCGTGACCGCGGCCATGCAAGACCTGTCGATGTCGGGTGGTCGTTTTGATATTGCCTTGCAAGCCTGCGAACCGGCTGTGCATGGTCAGGAGCAGGTCGAGTTTTTGGTTGCCGGCCATGCCGGTACCACACCGCGCCCGTTGGCCAAAGTGGCCTCCGGCGGTGAGTTGGCGCGAATTGCGCTAGCTATTTCCGTGATTGCCTCCAGCGCAACCGCCACGCCCACCCTGATTTTTGACGAGGTCGACAGCGGTATTGGCGGTGGCGTCGCCGAGGTTGTCGGCAGGCTGCTAAAGCGTCTGGGCCAGGATCGGCAGGTGCTCTGCGTGACCCACCTGCCCCAGGTCGCCAGCCAGGCCTCCCAGCATTTTCAAGTCAGTAAGGGTACGATGTCCGATGGTCGCACCGTCTCGCGCATCGAAAGACTGTCCGCCAGCGACCGCGTTGAAGAAATCGCGCGCATGCTCGGTGGCCTGGAAATCACCGCTACCACGCGCAAACATGCCCGCGAGCTGCTGGCATCCTGAGGCGGTCTTCACCCTTTAGTACCGGCAAGAATCAACAAGAATCAGAAAGGCATGACCCGAATGGGCTTCAACCCAGAACCCTCCTATCGCCACGGCACGGTCAGCAAGACTGCCGTGGTGCTGGCCAATCTTGGCACCCCAGATGCACCCACCCCGGCCGCAGTGCGCGTCTATCTGAAAGAGTTTTTGTCAGACCCGCGCATTGTGGAAATCCCCCGGTTGATCTGGTGGATCATCCTTAACGGCATCATCCTGCCGTTTCGTTCGCGCCAGTCGGCAGAAAAATATGCATCGATCTGGACCGACGAAGGCTCGCCACTCAAGATCCACACCGAGCGCCAGGCGGCTTTGCTTCAGCAATCCATGACCGCGCGCGGCCACGATGTACGTGTGGTGTATGCGATGCGTTACGGTAATCCCGGCCTGCCAACGGTTTTGGATCAGCTCAAGGCCGAAGGCTGCGACCGTCTGCTGGTTTTACCGGCCTATCCACAGTACTCTGGCACCACCACGGCATCGATTTTCGATACCGTTTTCACCCATTACACCCGGGTACGCAACACCCCGGAGCTCAGACTGATCAAGCACTATCACGATCATGAGGGGTATATCGATGCGCTCGCGGCTAGCGTGCGCACATACTGGGAGCAGCACGGCCGCCCTGACAAGCTGTTAATGAGCTTCCATGGGGTTCCCAAGCGAACCTTGTTACTTGGCGATCCTTACCACTGCGAGTGCTATAAAACCGCGCGTTTGGTGGCCGGCAAATTGGGCCTTGGCAAGGATGAGTATCTTGTGACCTTTCAGTCTCGCTTCGGCAAGGCAGAGTGGCTGCAGCCCTACACCGCGCCTACGCTGGAAAAACTGGCCAAGGAGGGTGTTGGGCGTATCGACGTCATGTGTCCCGGTTTCACTAGTGACTGCCTGGAAACTCTGGAAGAAATTTCGATGGAAGCCAGAGATGACTTTCTCGCCGCAGGCGGTAGCGCTTTTCATTACATCCCTTGTCTGAACGAGGATCCGCAATGGATAGAAGCCATGTCTACGGTAGTCGAACAGCATCTGGGCGGATGGCCTACCGCGAGTTTGCCTTCTGTTCAGGAAGCTCGTGAGGCAGATGCAGAGATAGGGCGGCAGTGGGCGCTTACATTGGGCGCCGAAAACTAAGACCCCTGCCTGAACGCCCGGGGGCCGAAAGGCCCCCGATTTTTTTTGTCGGCACCTTTGCTGCCGTCTTGAAAAGCGGTGCGCTATCCCCATAACCAGCGCATTGTTATTCAGATCAGATGTGCGTTTCGCTGGTTACGGCAGGAAAGTGCATCCAAGTTATTGAAATGGCAGGAGATTTTATGAGTCAAGCCGAAAACCCTTCCAACGACCAGACCAACGCAGGCGCATCGGAACCGGCGGTGGAGCCGGCGAAAGAGCCTGTTCCGCCTGATAACGCAGCGGCGCCATCGGCCGAGGAAACGCCGCTTCTGGCCCGACAGCTCGCCGAGCTCGAGGCCAAACTGGCCGAGGCGCAAGATGCTTTTCTGCGCGCCAAGGCTGATGCGGAGAACATCCGCCGTCGTGCTCAGGAGGATATTTCCAAAGCCCACAAATTTGCGGTGGAGAGTTTTGCCGATGCCTTGCTGCCGGTGAGAGACAGCCTGGAGATGGCGCTGAAGATAGAAACTCCCTCCATTGAATCGCTCAAAGAAGGCGTGGAAATGACGCTCAAGCAGCTTTCCAGTGCTTTCGAGCGCAACCGTCTGGTCGAGGTCAACCCGCAGGTGGGTGAAAAGCTCGATCCCATGAAACATCAGGCCATTTCCATGGTCGCCGCAGAGCAGGAAGCGAACACCATCGTCAGCGTGCTGCAAAAGGGCTACATGATTTCCGACCGGCTGCTGCGCCCCGCGCTGGTCACCGTTTCACAGTAACCGGACTTGAAACTGCGACAAAGCGCCGCATTTCATCGGCATTCAGTTATCTAATCAGTTTTTGAAGGGACATCATCATGAGCAAGATTATTGGCATTGACCTCGGAACCACCAATTCCTGCGTCGCCATCATGGAAGGCGGCCAGCCTAAGGTCATCGAAAATTCCGAAGGCGCACGTACTACGCCGTCGATCATCGCTTACCAGGAGGATGGCGAAATTCTGGTTGGCGCACCGGCGAAACGCCAGGCGGTCACCAACCCCAGAAATACGCTGTTTGCTGTCAAACGTCTGATTGGCCGCAAATTTGACGAGAAAGAAGTCCAGAAAGACATCGGACTCATGCCCTACGAAATCATGAAGGCTGATAACGGTGACGCCTGGATTGCCGTGCGCGACAAAAAACTCGCGCCACCGCAGATCTCTGCTGAAGTACTGCGCAAGATGAAAAAGACAGCCGAAGACTATCTCGGCGAGGAAGTCACTGAGGCTGTTATCACAGTGCCGGCTTATTTCAACGATGCGCAACGTCAGGCTACCAAAGATGCTGGCCGTATCGCAGGTCTGGATGTCAAGCGCATCATCAACGAGCCGACAGCGGCAGCACTGGCGTTTGGTCTGGACAAGAGCGGCAAGGGTGATCGCAAGATTGCAGTCTATGACCTTGGTGGTGGTACTTTCGATGTCTCCATCATCGAAATCGCCGATGTTGATGGTGAAATGCAGTTTGAAGTGCTCTCCACCAACGGCGATACCTTCCTCGGTGGCGAAGACTTCGATCAGCGTCTGATCGATCACATCATCGAAGAATTCAAGAAGATCAATGGTCTGGATCTGGCCAAGGATCCCATCGCGCTGCAGCGTATCAAGGCCTCGGCTGAGCGTGCAAAGATCGAATTGTCCTCTTCACAGCAGACCGAAATCAACGAGCCTTATATTGCCATGGCCAATGGTGCACCCATGCACCTGAACTTGAAAATCACCCGCGCAAAGCTGGAGTCACTGGTCGAGGAACTGATAGCAAACACCATCGAACCTTGCCGTATCGCGATTGCCGATGCGGGTGTGAAGGTCTCCGAAATCGATGACATCATTCTCGTTGGCGGCATGACGCGTATGCCGAAAGTGCAGGAGAAGGTCAAAGAATTCTTCGGCAAAGATCCGCGCAAGGACGTCAACCCCGACGAGGCCGTCGCTGTCGGTGCAGCTATTCAGGGCTCGGTACTCTCGGGTGATCGCAAGGACTTGCTGCTGCTGGATGTGACACCGCTGTCACTGGGCATCGAAACCCTGGGCGGTGTGATGACCAAGATGATCAAGAAAAACACGACCATCCCAACCAAGTTCAGTCAGGTGTTTTCTACCGCTGAGGATAATCAGCCCGCAGTAACGATCAAAGTGTTTCAGGGTGAGCGCGAAATGGCTGCGGGTAACAAAGGCCTGGGTGAATTCAACCTCGAGGGCATTCCACCTTCTTCACGTGGTACACCGCAAATCGAAGTCACCTTTGATATCGATGCCAACGGTATTTTGCATGTGGGCGCAAAGGATAAGGCCTCCGGCAAAGAAAACAAGATCACTATCAAAGCCAACTCCGGTCTGACTGAAGAAGAAATCCAGCGCATGGTTCGTGATGCAGAGGCCAATGCCGTTGAGGATCAGCGCTTGAAAGAGCTGGCTGAGGCACACAATCAAGGTGATTCACTTGTGCACTCTACCCGCAAAGCATTGACCGAGCATGGCGAGAAGCTTGACGCGGCCGAGAAGGAAAAGATCGAGGCTGCTATCAAAGATTTGGAAGCCGCACTCAAAGGCAGCGACAAGGCGGATATTGATGCCAAATCAGCCGCTCTATCAACCGCTGCGCAATCGCTGGGTGAAAAAATGTACGCCGATATGCAGGCACAGCAGGCCTCGGCAGCCCCCGAAGGTGCACAAGCCAGTGCGAGTGCAGGTGCAGGTGCCAAGCCAGCGGAAGACGATGTGGTTGATGCCGACTTCAAGGAAGTCAAAGACAAATAACCCTCTGTTCCGCGCAGGGTAACTTGCGCGGGTTTTGCCGGGCTGGCGTGGCTTTAAAGCCGCCTGCCCGGTTTTTTGCATGTGAGGTTCTGCCGAAAAAGTCAGAACTGCCGTAGTGCTCAGGACAACCGACGATGGCTAAACGCGACTTTTACGAAATACTCGGTGTAGCGAAGAATGCTTCTGATGAAGAAATCAAGAAGGCGTATCGCAAGCTGGCGATGAAATATCATCCGGATCGCAATCCGGACAGCAAAGGTGCCGAGGATAAATTCAAGGAAGCCAA
>JBIIEY010000135.1:0-5839 GCA_044237595.1 Burkholderiaceae bacterium
TGCACACGGCCTCTCGTTTGGTGCGCCGACCGAAGGCGAAATTCTGATGGCCGAGATGATTTGCAAGATCGTGCCATCGATAGAGCAAGTCAGGCTGGTCTCCTCCGGCACTGAAGCCGCGATGAGTGCATTGCGTCTTGCGCGTGGCGTGACCGGTCGCGATACCGTCATCAAATTCGAAGGCTGCTACCACGGTCATGCAGACTCGATGCTGGTCAAGGCCGGCAGTGGTCTCCTGACCTTTGGCAATCCGACTTCATCGGGCGTTCCGGCTGACTTTGCAAAGCACACCATGGTGCTCGACTACAACGACAGCTCACAGCTCGAAGAAGTTTTCGCAAAAATGGGCTCAACAATCGCCGCAGTGATCGTCGAACCGGTCGCCGGCAATATGAATCTTTTGCGCGCGACACCGGAATTCCTCGAAACCATGCGTAGGCTCTGCACACAGCATGGTGCGGTGCTGATGTTTGATGAGGTGATGTCCGGCTTCCGCGTCGCGCTGGGCGGAGCACAGTCACTATATGGCATACAGCCGGATATGACAGTGCTGGGCAAAGTCATCGGCGGCGGTTTGCCTGTCGCGGCCTTTGGCGGGCGCAAGGAATACATGCAGCATTTAGCGCCATTAGGATCGGTGTATCAGGCGGGCACACTCTCGGGCAATCCAGTGGCCGTCGCAGCAGGCATGGCAACGCTGGACATCATCCAGCGGCCCGGCTTCTATGAAAAACTGTCGGCTCAAACAGTGAAGCTGGTGGATGGTTTGTCCAAGGCTGCGTCTGAGGCGGGTGTTGCTTTCTGTGGCGACGCCATCGGTGGCATGTTCGGCATTTATTTCACCGAACACGTACCCGGCAATTATGCGGAAATGATGACCTGCAACAAAGAGCGCTTCAATCAATTCTTCCACGCGATGCTGGATGCGGGTGTGTACTTGGCGCCATCGGCATTCGAGGCGGGCTTTGTCTCGGCAATGCATGATGACGCCGTGATTGCAGAGACAGTGAATGCGGCACGCGGTGCTTTTAAAGCGGTGCATTGAACCAAGGATCCCGGCTCACGCCGGGATCTGTCAGCGCAACCAACCCCGCCGACGGAAGTACCAGAAGGGCGTCACTGCGCTGGCTATCATCAGCAAAATCGCAAACGGATAACCGAAACTCCAGTCCAGCTCCGGCAAGATGCGAAAGTTCATCCCGTAGATACTGGCAATCAGTGTCGGCGGCAGGAAGGCAACCGACGCTACCGAGAATATCTTGATGATCTTGTTCTGATTGATGTTAATGAAACCGACCGTTGCATCCATCAAGAAGTTGATTTTGTCGAACAAGAAAGCGGTGTGACCATCGAGTGATTCGATGTCACGCAAAATCTGGCGCGCATCATCAAATTGATCGGGACTGAGCAAGCGTCCGCGCATCATGAAACTCACCGCGCGTCGGGTATCCATCATGTTGCGACGGATGCGACCATTCAAATCTTCCTCTCGCGCCATAGCATTGAGCGATGCTGCCGCATCCTGGTCACTGATGTCTTTCTGAAGGACACTGCGACTGACCTCTTCAAGATTCTGATAAATACCTTCGAGCGCGTCGGCCGAGTATTCGACGTCGGTGGAATACAAGTCGAGCAGCACATCTTTGAAGTCACCAATCGAGCCGGGGCGTGAGCGTGCGCGCATGCGTACCAGACGAAACACAGGCAAGTCATCGTTATGCAAGGAGAACAGCATGTTTCGCGCCAAAATGAAGGCAACAGTGACGACCCGTGACTCACCCTCATCTTCTTCGAGCAGAAAATCGGAGCGCAAATGCAGATCACCATTGTCGGCTTCGTAATAGCGTGCCGAAGCCTCGATGTCCTTGACCTCGTCTTCCTCAGGCAGCATCACACCAAAAATACTGCTGACCCAGTCACGCTCTTCATCGCCAGGGTCAGTCAGGTCGACCCAGACCGGCGTGACACTGACCAGATCCTCGCGCGACTCGATGGGAATCTGACTCAGGCGACCGTTTTGCAGGACGAATACATTGATCATAAGTTCTCCCGGCCGCAGTCAATGCAGCATGCGCTACGCGAATCGCGCAACATGTAAAACATCAGGAAACGCGGCCTGAAGACCACGCGCACCAGCTCACCCATATCTGGCAAGCGAGGCATTGAAGGAAGACGCGCTAGCTTGCGAAGAACCCGTCGAACGACGGATGGGAATGTGATTTGGGACTACCCAAGGTAGGTCTCCGATTACAAAAACAGCGCAAGTGTACTGAGATCGGTCGCCTCAGGCAAGCGCTGTAGGCTCAGATGGAGCAGGCTTCGCCGTCAGGGCAAGTCGGCGCTGCGCATGCGCAAAAGAATAAGGCTGGAGCGACGCGCCAGATAACCGGAATCGAGATGACGCCCGAAGTAGCGGGGATTGGGCAGCATCACGGCCAACCTTGCTGCTTCTTGCGGACCCAACGCAGCGGCTGGCTTGCCGAAGTAACGCATGGACGCCGCCTCGGCACCGAAGACGCCGGTACCCCATTCGACCACATTGAGATAAATCTCGAAGATGCGACGCTTGTCCATCATCATTTCAAGCATGTAAGTGATGATCATCTCCTGCCCTTTGCGCAGGTAGCTGCGTTGGCCTGACAAGAAAAGATTTTTAGCCAGCTGCTGCGTAATGGTTGAGCCACCCGAGACGACCTTGCCCTTTTTCGCATTTTTTTCATAGGCCCGTTGCAGCGCATCCCAGTCGACTCCCTCATGCTCGGCGAAATTGGCATCTTCCGATGCAATGATGGCGCGCTTGAGATTATTGGAAATGCGGTTATAGGGCACCCAGCGATGCTGCAATTGGGCGGCAGGGTTTTTCTCGCGAATCTTGCTCAACTGCTCACGCATGAACGAAGTGGAATCAGGATTGTGGTTAACCCACCAGCAGATATGCAGGAAATACCAGACCTGCAGCAGCAGCACCAGCAGCAAGGGAATACCAATGATCCAGAACAGCAGACCACGCCCGGATCCTTTCGCTTTTCCTGATCCGCGAGAGCTCATAGCTGGCCTCGCAGCCACTGATATACCGGGGCTGTCTCGGGGCGCACACCGCGCCAGATAAAAAAGGATTCAGCCGCCTGCTCAATCAGCATACCCAAGCCATCACGGACTTTGGCGCCCTGTCGGGCAGCGTGCTGCATGAAGATGGTTGGCTGCGCGGCATACATCATGTCGTAGGCCAGCGTCTCGGGACCGAATACGCAATCGGGCAATGGCGGCAACGCGGAATCCAGACTGGCTGATGTGGCGTTGATGATCACATCAAAACACTGATCAAGCTGTTCGAACGCCGCAGATGATACAGGCACGCCGCTGTGAAAAAACTGCTGTGCGAGCTCCATGGCTCTGGGTTGCGTGCGGTTGGCTATCACCAGACCTGCGATGTTTTCTTCAATCAGCGGCAGGATCACACCGCGTGCCGCACCGCCGGCCCCGAGCAACAGCACTGAACGGCTCCTGAGTGGCACACCCGCATTACGCGTGATGTCGCCCACCAGTCCTATACCATCGGTGTTATCACCTTTGATGCCATCGGCGGAAAAACTTAGCGTGTTGACCGCACCCGCTGCCTGGGCACGCGGCGTGAGTTCTTGCGCCAGCGCGAAGGCCTCCAGCTTGAAGGGCACGGTGACATTGGCACCACGGCCGCCCTGCGCGATGAACTCATGAACACTCTCTGCAAACCTATCAATAGGTGCGAGCAAACGCTCATAGTGCATCGTCTGCCCCGTCTGCTGCGCAAACAAGGCGTGCACCTGCGGTGATTTACTGTGCTCAATGGGATTGCCGATCACTGCATAACGGTCAGGCACGGATTCGAGTGTCAAGGCAAAACTCCGGTCGAACGCGACTCCAGTGTCTGATCGCGAGTGAAATGAAAACGGGTGACGATTTCCCACACATGCGTCTTGCCGTCTCGGCGCAAGGCTGCAGGAAACGATCCGAAGGGTGCCGCCCTTCTAACGATAAGCAATGCCGCCTGATCCAACGCCACATTGCCTGAACTGCGTTCAACACGCGGCCCACCCTCTTTTTCGTAAATCGAGCCATCCTGAAAAACCGGGATGTACACAATGAGCTCGCCGTACATTTTTTTGCCATCACTCTCGGGAAAAAATCGCGTGCCAGTCTGCTCTATGCGCTGTTGCAACGCAGTGTAATACATCGCGTACTCAACACGCCGCGTGCTAGGGGTGAGCTGGGTTTTGATGGGGCGCTTGTTGTAATCGGCAATTTCGCGCGCAATCTCGGCTTCGCGACGTGCAAGCAAGCTCGCACTGGCTTCGGTTTCAGGTGCGACACCTGGTTCGGTTGCTTTGGCGGTCTCCGGTCGCGGCAACGCATGATCGGCCTTGCTTGCGCTGAGTTGCGCCAGCATTCGAGCTTGTTGCTGTTCAAGTTCGGCAACGCGTTGCCGTTGCATCTCCAGCAGCGTGCCTTCACTGGTGCGGCCCGAATCCGGCAGAGGCGATGTCGCCCGACCGCGCTCGGCATTGCCACCGCCATTCAAATTGACCTGCGCCAGCGCATCGGCCTGCAAGGGAGCGCGCTGATCGGCGGCGTTCACGAGCACGATCGCCAACCCACGATCGACGGGCTTGAACTGCAGATCATCCGGACTAACAAAACGTATCGACAACAGCACTGCATGCAACAGCAGTGAACTCGCGACGGCAATGAACAGCAATTGACGGTCTGCCAGTACCACGCGTGTTACTCCGGATTGGAAGGCGTACTGATTTTCGATGCTTCAGCTTCGCTTGCGTCGGTTGCTTCAATGACTTCGATGGCTGTGATTTCACCAGACACCTCGGTGGATTCGGATATACCGGTCTGATCCACCAACTCAGATTCATCATCCATCGCTTCGGTGGCTGCATCACTGATGACACTGACCTCTAGCACGCGTGCCTGCACCGTCAGATCCAGCTCATCCCAGCTGATCAGCTCGAGCCTGACCTGTGTGCCGCGCGGATGCTTCACACCCGGCATGGGAATCACCAACGGCACCTCGACCAGTCTGAGCACTTCGTCTTTGAGCACGACGGCGTCGACCTGACGAAGCGATGACTGTGCCAGCCACCTCAGACACCAATAGCGCTCCATGATGTTCTGGAAATCGGCGTACGCCCCGTAGGCACTGTCGAAGGCAGAAACAATCGCGAACAGATCGGCATCTCTGGGTTTGAAGGGCGCGACCAAGGGCGCAGTGACGCCGTGCCTAACACAGGCCAGTATCTGCCATTGATTGACCAGATCGGTGTAGCGTCGCAGAGGCGATGTGCTCCACGCGTACTGATCGACACCCAGTCCCTGATGGGGTGCTGCATGAGTGAGCATGCGCACCTGCATACGTGCGGCCCAGCCATTGCCCGTGCCCTGCGTACGGTATATGCCGGGTACACCCTGTTCATGCATGAGCTTGCCCCAGCTGCTGTTGGCGAAAATCATCAGCTCGGCCACGATTTTATCGAGGGGTGCACCGCGCTTTCTGCGCGTGATGGTGACGATGTCATCGGCCACGTAGAAATTGAAATCGACACGATTGTTTTGCTCGGGTCGCAGACCGAAACTCTCGCGCTTTTCCATACGGCCGCGCTCGAGCACCTGCGCCCATTGCCAGAGCAGTCCGATTTCTTCTTTGTGGGGATAATCACCACTACTTTCGGCCAGCGCCTGCTCGCTGACATGCTCATCCAACTCGTTGTGACGCAGATTGGCGCGAATCGGCACGCGCTCAACCACAGTCTCTGTTGACTGCACTGACCAGTCACTCATATCGAGCGTGGCG
>JBIIEY010000136.1:0-5792 GCA_044237595.1 Burkholderiaceae bacterium
GCCCGATCGGACATGACATCGAGTTTTTTCTGTGTCTCGCCTTGCACATTGGTGCTATCCAAGCTACCCAGCACACCACCCAGCTCACCTTTTGCGGTCATGGCCGAGATGGCTTTGACTGCAGCGGCGATATCCACCAGCAGCGCGGCAAGATCACTTTGCTCGGGTGATCCCTTGAGCTGCTGAATCAGGAACTTAGATAAAGTCGTGCGGCCTTGATGCATGCTGCCTCCTGTTTATTTTTTTTCTGCGAGTCCACCGGAGAAGACCCGGGATGCGCGAATGTCGGCACCACTGAGAGTTGACAAATCATCGGCAGTCACGCTGACAGAACCTTCCATGGCCAGCTGGAACAAACGGTTTGCCTGACGTAGCCGCGCACGATCGAGTGCATTACGTATCGAACGTGCATTCGCAAAATGCGGCTGCTGGCGGCGCAGATGGATGTACTCATCCATTGCTTTGCTAGCCTCATCATCAAGGCGATAATTCATCGCTCCGACCATTTTTCCCGCGATTTGCAAAAGCTCGGGCTCGCCATAGTCGGGGAAATCAATGTGATGGGCAATCCGAGATGACATACCCGGATTGGACTGGAAGAAGGTATCCATCCTGTCTTTGTAACCGGCCAGAATAACGACCAGATCATCCCGATGGTTTTCCATCACCTGCAAAAGAATCTCGATGGCTTCCTGTCCATAATCGCGCTCATTTTCGGGACGATAGAGATAGTAGGCTTCATCGATGAAGAGTACACCACCCATGGCTTTCTTCAGAATCTCCTTTGTCTTTGGCGCCGTGTGACCGATGTACTGGCCTACCAGATCATCCCGTGTAACCGAGATGACATGGCCTTTGCGTACATAGCCAAGACGATGAAGAATTTCTGCCATGCGCAAGGCAACGGTGGTTTTTCCTGTGCCGGGATTGCCGGTAAAGCACATGTGCAGACTGGGAGTCGCCGCCTCCAAACCCATGGCCGCACGCGCGCGCGAGACCACGAGAAAAGCGGCGATTTCCCGAATGCGCGCCTTCACCGGCGCCAGCCCGATCAGCTCATTTTCAAGCTGATCGATGACGGGCTGTACCTCGGCGTCACGCAGTATTTGCTGCAGGTCGATAGAGGCTGACGCTGTGGGCGCAGTCATTTTGGTGCTCCTGTCTTAGGAAGAGTAACGTTCGCCACTTGGGCGCTGCATCGCATAGCTAATCGTGGTGTAACGAATAGTGCGGCCGGCTTCCTCGGTACGTTGCAGTCCAAAGCCTGGCTCGTGAGATGGACGCTGAACGATGAAACTCATGACCATGGACTCGACGCCGCGGGTGTTATCAAAGGCATTCACCTTGATGTACACCTCGGAATGCGCTTTGCGGCAGGCATTGACTTCATACAATGCCGCTGCGCCATCTTTGATTTGGAACATGGGGATACCCCACATATTCCAGTAGCAGTTACGCGGATGTGGATCATCAGTCCATTCGACGGAAACGGCCCAGCCCTTGCCGATGGCGTAATCAATTTGTGCGCGAATCTCGTCGTCAGTCAGATCCGGCAGGAAGGAAAATTGTCCCTGTGTGATGCGCATGATGGTGCTCCTTGTAAGGTCTCTGATTTACGACGCGGTTGGTGTGGCAGCGAAATCAGGTGTATCGGTCGATGTGTAATTGAAGGCCACGTCTTTCCAGGTCTCCAGCGCCTTTTCTAGCGGTTTGCAGGTCTTGGCTGCATTTTTCAGAATGGCGGGGCCGTCATTGATGATGTCCTTGCCTTCGTTACGTGCCTTGATCATGACTTCAAGACCCACCCGGTTGGCAATCGCGCCCGCCTGGATACCGTCGGGGTGACCAATGGTGCCGCCGCCGAACTGCAGCACGACGTCATCACCAAACAAGTCAACGAGCTGGTGCATCTGACCCACGTGGATACCACCCGATGCCACTGGCATGACTTTCTTCATATCGCACCAGTCCTGATCGAAGAAGAGGCCGCGCGAGAGATCCTGCTTGTTGTAGCTTTCACGGCAGACGTTGTAGTAGCCCTGCACAGTCATTGGATCGCCTTCGAGCTTGCCAACTGCCGTACCGGCGTGAAGATGGTCAACACCGGCCAGACGCAGCCACTTGGCCATCACACGGAAGGAAACACCATGATTCTTTTGGCGCGTATAGGTGCCATGACCTGCGCGGTGCATGTGCAGGATCATGTCGTTCTTGCGGCTCCAGTTGGAAATCGACTGAATAGCGGTCCAGCCAATAATCAAGTCGACCATGATGATGTTCGATCCCAGCGACTTGGCGAACTCTGCCCGTGCGTACATTTCTTCCATATCCGCGGCCGTGATATTGAGATAGTGGCCCTTGATTTCACCGGTGTTGGCCTGGGCGCGATTGACGGCTTCCATGCAGAACAAGAAGCGATCGCGCCAGTGCATGAACGGCTGACTGTTGATATTTTCGTCGTCCTTGGTGAAATCGAGTCCACCTGTCAGACCTTCGTACACGACGCGGCCATAGTTTTTGCCGGACAGTCCCAGCTTGGGCTTCATCGTCGCGCCCAAAAGAGGACGTCCGAATTTATCAAGACGCTCTCGCTCGACGATGATGCCGGTCGGCGGGCCTTTGAATGTTTTCACGTAAGCGACGGGTATGCGAATGTCTTCAAGGCGCGCGGCTTTGAGTGGCTTGAACGAAAACACATTACCAATCAGCGAGGCGGTAACGTTAGCGATCGAACCCTCTTCGAACAACACGATGTCGTAAGCGATGTAGGCGAAGTACTGCTGTTCTTTGTCGGTGCCAGGACCCGTGCCTGGCACGGTATCGACACGGAAAGCCTTGGCCTGATAATCCTCGTGCGCGGTCAGCAGGTCGGTCCACACCACGGTCCAGGTCGCGGTCGATGATTCTCCAGCTACTGCAGCGGCGGCTTCGATGGAATCCACGCCTTCCTGCGGCGTAATGCGGAAGACGCAAATGAAATCGGTGTCTTTCGGTGTGTAATCAGGGCGCCAGTAGCCCATTTGTGCGTACTTCAGAACGCCACCCTTGTAGCGCTCTTTCATATCGGTGATGCGACCTTCGACGGGTTTGTTCATTGCAGTCTCCTGTTAAGCGCCAGATGGGCGGGACGCATGCCGGTGCGTTCGGTGTTCGTATTCTTGGCTGTTCAACATTGAACAGTGATGGGCAAGAATGAACGCATTAGAACAAGCGGTGACTGGAATGTATAGATTTGATCGGTTAAGGTATATTCATCTATCATTTGTATATTAATCAGATATTCTTATCTATTATCCTTATGAAAAGTCTAAAACTGCTCAGAAACCTTAGCATGCGCCAACTTCGCATATTTTTGAGTGCGGCGCGCCATGCAAGTTTTAGCAAAGCGGCAACGGAATTAAATCTGACCGCACCCGCCGTTTCGATGCAAATCAAGGAACTCGAGGGGGATTTGGGGGTGGCGTTGTTCTCGCGGGTCGGACGGCGGGTAGAACTGACGACGGCCGGCGAGTACTTTCTGGTCTACGTGAAGCGAGTCGCACTGAACCTGCGCGAAGCAGAAATCATGCTATCCAAACTGCGCGGCACTCAGGGTGGCACGCTGAAAATCGGGCTGGTGAGTACGGCGAAGTATTTTGTGCCCCAGCTACTCTCGCGCTTTCGCGAGGAGCATTTCGGCCTGCAAATCAAAATTGAAGTACGCAACCGCGATCAGATGATTGAAATGCTGCGTGATGGCGATATTGATATTGCGATCATGGGCCGCACCCCTGCCGATCTGGATACGCGTATTGAAGCTTTCGCACCGCACCCGCATGCGTTCATTGCGAGTCCCGATCATCCGCTGGCAAAACAACAAGGCATCTCTGCGGCAGCACTCAATCAGGTCGAACTGATTTCGCGCGAGGAAGGCTCTGGTACGCGGGCCATCATGGAGCGCTTTCTCCAGGATCGCAGCCTGACACCGCACGTATCGATGGAAATGTCATCCACTGAAAGTATCAAGCAGGCGGTGATGGCGAATCTGGGTATTTCTTTCGTGTCGCTGCACACGGTGGGTCTGGAAAAAACCTACGGCAAAATCGCAATCCTCGACATTGATGACACACCGATTTCGCGTGCCTGGCATGTCGTTGCACTCAATCGAGGCAATCACTCTCCCTCTGCAGAAGCTTTCCGCTACTTTGTGCTGGAGCATGGTGCTGCCATCATTGACGACCTGTATCCGAACCTTATTACGCGGCGGTCCGCAGCAGGCTAGACACCGCTCAAGGTCCCCGCACCTTTATGCAGCAATCATGGGCCATGAATACTCATGGGCTAAGCTGCACGATAAGCATGCCATTGCGACGATATCTGCTGATGGTAATGCTGTTGGTAATACTGCTCGGTCAGTCTTTTCTCTGCTCTGTCGCTCTGGCACAAACACTCTCGCTAGCTGATCTGCCCTATCGAAATCCTCGTCCGCTGGATACCTTGCTGGCGCGTGATGACACCGCGTTTCAGTTGGCAATACAGCAGGACTGGCAGCACATAGAGCGCACGCTGGCGATGTTTGTACCGTTACGGGCTAAGGTCACATCATCGTCATTATTTTTCGACACGGCGCGACAGCGATGCACGAAACAGCAAGAAACAACTGCGTGTCGCTTGTATATGGATTTTCTGTCGTTTCATATGAAACAGAAGGGCAAGGCGCCGATGAAGTCGAGAGCGCAGCTGCCTGTGCTTTTACGCCCTGCACAACTGCCTTTTCGCGACAGCGCTGTGCTCAATGCAATGACCGTATTAGATGCACCGACCCTGGAGTCGGCGCTCACCGTGCACTGGGACTGGATACACGAGGTCATCGAGCGCTTTCTTCCGGATCACTATGAGCTCTATCCGATCTCAAAAGTATTTGGGGGTATTCGAGATTCCTGCAAAAACGCGCATACCGAAACAGCCTGTCGCTTGCACCTCGCCGACATCGACAGCATCATCGACAACAACCGTCAGCAAGCACCCGCCCTGTTTCGTACGCTTACCCAGATACCCTATCGCGACCCGGCACCACTGTACGCCTTGCTGCAGCTCAGCGAGACCGAATGGCGCGCGCACATCAATCCGGCTCAACTCGGTGCCCTGCTCAATCGTTACATCGAATGGTCGGTGGCCATCATGGGCGATGTGGACTTTGCACGCGCGAGACTGGACTGCCAGGCTGCGATGCCTGGTGACTATCTCCGATGCCGGGACTACCTCGGGCGATTGGCAGGACTGATGCGCACGAAATAGCGACTGCGTAGTTTTTTCACACCCTTCTTTGCAAACGCTCCGCGAGAGCAACTTCCAGCAGGTAATTTGGTTGTAAATCCACCAGCAATAGCGCAGCGCTGGTATCGGTTGCGTGATACCCCGGTGATAGCTTGTCACCTCGACAACAAGGTTGAGGTTGAAACTATGTCCTGGAAAAAATGCTGTGCATTCTTACTGACGCTTGCAACGACACTGCCGGCCTTTGCCGTCGACAAGCACGGTTTTTATATGGCGGCAGGGATGGCATCTGATGCAACCACTGCCGGGGATTCCAGTTTGATAGGGGCCGACAGCCTAGTACCGTCCACAATACGAACGGACTCAGGCAAAACCGAGTTTCGCGGCACGATCGCGGTGGGCTATGTCTACCCGTTGAGTCCAAAGTACCTGGTGATGATGGAAGCTGGCAAGGATGTCGGGGGCAGTACCCAATTTTCGACGGATGCTTTTCTGATTGCTCAAAACAACTACTCCAGCGAAATCGACCGGCAGTG
>JBIIEY010000137.1:0-5783 GCA_044237595.1 Burkholderiaceae bacterium
GGACGCTGCATCATTTATTGTTTTTGCGACCGAATACACACTGCGTATTTACGCCTACCCGGAGGAAGATCGGTCGAGCACTGCGCTCATGCAGCGCTTCCGCTTCTTCAAATCACCGTCCGGACTGCTAGACCTGGTCGCCATTCTGCCTTTCATGCTGGAGCTGCTGCTGGGCGGTGCGCTGGACCTACGTTTCCTGCGAATCATCCGGATGGTGCGTCTGCTGAAGCTCGGTCGCTATTCCTCTGCCAGCGAAACGATGTTTGCAGTGATCCGCAAAGAGACGCCGGTTCTGCTGGCGGCACTGTTCATGATCGCTTTGCTGGTTTTTATGATGGCCGCGTTTGGTTATCTGTTGGAACGCGATGCGCAACCGGATAAATTCGAGAATATTCCTCAGTCGATTTATTGGGCAGTGATTACGCTGGCTTCGGTCGGCTACGGTGACATATCGCCGGTCACGCCTGGCGGGCGCTTCATCACGGTTGTGCTGGCATTGGTCGGCATTGGTCTGTTCGCGATCCCGGCCGCGATTATGGCCTCGGGATTTACCGATCAGCTGCGTATGAATCGCGAAAAGCTCAAGCAGGACTTGTTGGCAGAAGCCCGTGCCGGTGTCTTTGATGAGCCTGCACGTGAAACTTTTATTCACAATGCAAAGCATCATCACCTGACGGCATCAGAGATTCAACAGCTAATCGATGAAATAGAAAAGGGCGATGACAGTATTGAAACCAGCCGTGGTGAATTCGAGTCGCTGGCGCTAGCTGCTAAAAATCCCGAATTTGCAATCGCGCAGTACCACACACTGGTCTCCCGGCTACGTGAACTTGCCGCGGTGGCAGATAGCGCTTATATCCGCGAGCATCTCGACAAGCCGGGGCAGGCGACTGATCTGGACCGCGCGATATGGCAGCAGATTGATCGTTCGAGATCAGACAAAGCGTAGTTGGTGCCGGACCGCGTTCCTATTTTTTAACGCAAGCTATCGGAAGTGAGAGTGAAACCCATGAAAAAATTCGATTTGTGTGTCATCGGTGGTGGTCCCTCCGGATTTGCCGCCACCATGCGCGGCCTGGACTTTGGCAAGAAGGTCGCGCTGATCGAGAAAAATAAAGTGGGTGGCGCGGGTATTTTTAATGGTGCGCTTTCTTCGAAAACGCTGTGGGAGTTATCGGAGAGCTATAAAAACACCCGCCACACTGGTTACGGTTATACCGTGCATGATTGTGAGCTAAGCTACAGCGCTGTGATCAATGAAATGCATCGCGCGGTTGGTGAGAAGTACACCCAATTACGTGAGCAGATTAATTACTTCAAACGTAAAGAATTGCTGACCGAGTTTCAGGGTCACGGCAAGCTGCTGAACAAAAACGAGATAGAAATCACGCTCGCCGATGGTAGTACCGAAATCATCTGGGCAGAAAATATCGTACTCGCCATCGGCAGTCGGCCACGTTATCTGCCGAATATTCCGATTGATGAAAAAACTATTCTCACCAGTGACGGCATCGCCTCACTACCTGAATTCCCGAAAAGTATTGTGATTTTGGGCGCGGGCGTGATCGGCTGTGAATTTGCGACTATTTTCTCGAACTACGGACGTACCAAGGTTTTCCTGATTGACAAAGAAGATCGTATTTTGCCGTTTGAAGATGAGGATATCTCGGCTGCGCTGGCCAGTAATCTCGAAAAAAATGGTGTCGTGATTCACCGCGGTTCATCGCTGGAATCAATGAAAATCGTCAACGGCAAGGTTGAGTATGTCCTGAATTACAAGGACGGTCGTCATGAAACTTACACGGTCGACAATGCGCTGATTTCGGTAGGGCGGGTCGCCAACACCGACAACCTCGGGCTCGAGGCAGCCGGTGTGCAGCTCAATGATCGGGGCTACTGCGTCGATGATGCGACGCAAACCACGGTGCCGAATATTTATGCGGTCGGCGATTTCACTGCAGATATCTCACTGGTCAACGTCGGCGAACTGGAAGGCCGCTATGCGGTCGAGCGGATTTTTGGAAAGCCACCGAAGGATCTGATTTACGACAATATTTCCACCATCATGTTTCTCAATCCTGAAGTTGCATCGGTCGGGCTCAATGAGACGCAGGCAAAGAAGCGCAAGATTCCCTACCGCATGGCGGTGATGGATTATCGCTACATTAATCGCGCGATCGCGATGGGCAAGACGGGTGGCTTCTTCAAGATTCTGGTGTCCGATGACGATGAAATGAAAATCCTCGGCATGCGCGTCATGGGTAATCACGCCTCCAGCACTAGTCAGGCAATCGCATTGATGATTGCGCTCGATGCGGGTATTGATCAGCTCGCTGAATTGATTTTCCCGCACCCCTCGGTACCTGAGGGTATACAGGAATGCGCGCGTATGTTACGTGGCAAATCGATTGTGAAGCCCGAGGTGTTCAATCTGGATCTGCGCTGCTACCGGGTGGATGCCGAGGGACGGGTGGAGAATCTTTACCACTGACGGAGCGCTCGCTGCCGCAGCAGTCATTGTTAAATCGACCGAAAAATGACTCTCGCCATAAAAAAACGTTGATTGCAATGCAATCATTGATTACACTCCCGGTATGCCTTTGGACTAGGAGAAAGTTGCTATGGCCAGCATCACGATTCGAAACCTTGAAGACGACATAAAACAACGTCTAAGAGTACGTGCGGCAGAGCACGGCCGCTCAATGGAGGAGGAGGCGAGGGATATTTTGCGCCGAGTCATGAGCGAGAACCCGCCGCCACGGAATCTTGCGGCTTCGATCCGCTCGCGTATCGCCAAGACCGATCGGGTGGATATCGAATTGCCCGACCGCGAGCCGATCCCTGAGCCGCCGCATCTTGCTCGGACGCGTCGATGATCATCCTCGACACCAACGTCCTATCAGAACTTTTACGACCAACCCCTGCCGCGCAAGTCGAGGCATGGCTCTCTGAGCAAGATGGTGCCATGGTCTATTTCACCGCGGTGGGCGAGGCTGAGCTACGGTATGGTCTGGCAATACTTCCACCAGGTAGGCGGCACGTTTCGCTTTCAAAGGCGATCAATAACATCCTCGATGAAGATTTTCGCGATCGTGTACTTAGCTTCGACCAGCGCGCAGCACGCGCCTATGCCGCAATCGCCGCAGATCGGCGCGCCTCTGGTCGACCTATAAGCCAATTTGATTGTCAGATTGCCGCAATTGCTCGAGCTAACGAAGGCGCTGTTGCGACTCGAAACTCGGTTGACTTCGAGGGATGCGGAATCACATTAATCGATCCATGGCAGCATCGCTCTTTAGATCTTTAGCAGGGAAAAATTCATACCTAGCTATCTTCATCCAGAAATATAACTCTGCAACTGCTCGATCAGCTGCTTCTGTTCCGAAATCATTACCAGCAACACGTCACCGATGGAGACCATGCCGAGTAGCTGGCCGTCTTTCATCACGGGTAAATGTCGAATGCGATTGTCGGTCATGATCTGCATACACTCATGCATTTTCTGGTCGGGACTGATGGTGATGAACTCGGAGGTCATCACATCACTTACCCGCGTTTCTCGCGTCAGGCGATCTTTGAGCTCTACGCGTCTCGCATAATCGCGCTCAGAGAAGATACCCACCATCTGCGTACCTTCCATCACCAGCAAGGCACCGATATTATTCTCTGCCAGTACCTGAAGCGCCTCCCAAACGGTCTGGTTGGGTTGAACCGAACAGATTGCTCGCGGTGAGCTGTGCAAAAAGGCTTTGATGGTCTGCATGGCATGCCTCCGGTATCAGGGTTTGGGCGATTTGGATGGTCAGGGCGGATGGCCCGGGGCCTCAATTTCCGCTCTGGCTGCCGAGCTGTCAAGCCCTGCCGGGCAGCTGGTACACCGTAAGTATCTTGCGGCAAACCAACCAGAACCGTTCCAAGGCGATTAAAATACCCGTTGTTTTTCCATTAAGAAAATCCCAACTCATGAACACCCTGCTGATCCTCATTTTTGTTGTTGCTTATGCGGCGATCGCTTTCGAGCATCCGATCAAAATCAATAAATCGGCCTCGGCCTTGCTCGGTGCAGGCTTGTTGTGGAGCATCTACGCGGTTATGACCGGGGATCCCGGACATGTGAGTGAGCATCTAGGTGAGACACTGGTTGGTACCGCCCAGATTGTGTTCTTCCTGATGGGGGCCATGACCATCGTTGAAGTTATCGATGCGCATGACGGATTTGATGTCGTGACCGCGCGCATCCGTACCACCAGCCTGAGTTCTCTGATGTGGCTGGTGTGTATCGTTACTTTTTTTCTCAGCGCCGTGCTTGATAACCTGACTACTGCCATCGTGATGGTATCGCTGATGAAAAAATTATTGGATTCGCGTGATGAGCGTCTTTTGTTTGCGGGCATGATCGTTATCGCCGCTAATGCTGGTGGCGCCTGGTCGCCGATTGGTGATGTCACCACCACCATGCTGTGGATTGGCGGGCAGATCACTGCTTCGTCCATCATCGGCGCGCTGTTCTTTCCTTCGCTGGTCAATCTGCTTGTTCCTCTGGCTATCATCAGCTACTCGCTGCGTGGAAAGCCTGTGGTCGAACCTCGGCAAGATCCCAATCAAGCCCAGGGACCGGGTAGCACGGAACGCGAACGCAACATCATGTTCTTCCTCGGTCTCGGTGTGCTGATTGCCGTGCCTGCGTTCAAGACCATTACGCATCTGCCACCGTTTATGGGTGTGCTGCTGGGTCTGGGTGTGCTGTGGCTGGTGGGCGACCTTTTGCACGGCAATAAAACGGAAGAAGAGCGTGAACATCTCAATCTCACCAGTGCGCTCAATCGTATTGATATGGCCTCAATTGTTTTTTTTATCGGCATTCTGCTGGCGGTGGCGACGCTGGAGCACTCCGGCATCTTGCCGGCACTGGCAGGCTGGCTTGATACGACGGTGGGTAGACAAGATCTGATCGTGCTGCTGATTGGTATTGTCAGCGCCATCGTCGACAACGTACCGCTAGTCGCGGCGGCGATTGGTATGTACAGCCTCGATCAATATGGGCCTAATAGTTTCTTGTGGCAGTTCCTCGCCTACTGCGCAGGTACGGGTGGCTCAATTCTGATTATTGGTTCTGCTGCCGGTGTGGCTGCGATGGGGCTGGAGCGCATTGATTTTGTCTGGTACGTGAAAAAAATCAGCGGACTGGCGATTGCTGGTTATTTTGCGGGTGCGCTGGCTTACATCATCCAGATCTCGCTCTTCAATTAAGCCCGCAGACAAATTTACGTACGAGTCGTGCGGTAAGGCCATGCCGTCATTGCATGGCCGCAGGTAAAGCGCATACGCTGAATCGCGGCCGGACTTCATAAAATGAAGGCAAGTGACGGCGAACGCGCTATGCTTGCGGTGTTCGCCGCGAGGCGTATTAAAAAAATAACAACACTGCAACGCCTATGTTAGAAATCACTGCTACCTGTCTGGTGCTCACGGCACTGCTGGCTTACCTTAATTTCCGTTACATACGCCTGCCGATCACCATCGGTGTGATGGTGACAGCCTTGCTCTTGTCGCTGGTGGTCATCCTGCTGGATCTCGTCGGCGTGGACTTCGGTTTGCATCGCAAGATGGAGGCCATGCTACGGGCCATTGATTTTTCCAATGTGCTGATGCAAGGGATGCTGTCCTTCCTGCTCTTCGCCGGTGCCTTGCATATTGATCTCTCCGAGTTGCGCGCCTACCGCTGGCAAGTGCTGATATTGGCGTTTTTCTCGACCTTGTTTTCCACGTTTATCGTCGGTCTG
>JBIIEY010000138.1:0-5778 GCA_044237595.1 Burkholderiaceae bacterium
GTCCCGGTCAACGATGCCAATCTGCAGGGACAATGGTCGGTTATTTTTTTCTACCCAGCGGATTTCACCTTCGTTTGCCCAACGGAACTGGGCGACTTGGCCGATCACTATGACACGTTCAAGGCACTGGGTGTGGAAATCTATGCTGTCTCGACCGACACTCATTTCGCGCACAAAGCCTGGCATGACGCATCTGACACGATCAGCAAAATTCGCTACCCCATGCTCGGCGACCCGACGGGTGCCATCAGTCGCAGCTTTGGTGTGATGACCGAAAGCACGGGTCTCGCCCTGCGCGGTACTTTCGTCATTAACCCGGAAGGTCAGATCAAACTCTGCGAGATTCACGATGACGGTATCGGTCGTGATGCCAAAGAGCTGCTGCGCAAAGTCCAGGCTGCGCAATATGTCGCAGCACACCCGGGTGAGGTGTGCCCTGCCAAGTGGACACCCGGCGCAAAGACGCTTGCTCCCTCACTGGATCTGGTGGGCAAAATCTGAAGCCCCTGTGCGATGAAATACGAGCGCCGCTCAAGCGGCACTCGATCAACCCTTACTGAATTCGAGGCCATCATGCTGGACACAGCTATCAAAAGCCAATTAGAAGTCTATCTCGCCAAAATCACGCAGACTATTGAGATCACTGCATCGCTTGACGACAACGAGAAGTCGCAAGAGATGCGCAAGATGCTGCAAGAAATTGTTTCCCTATCGACACGCATCACCTACACCGAAAACAATGATGATCAGCGCAAGCCCTCCTTCGCTCTAAATCGTCAGGGTGAGAACACGGGTATACGATTCGCGGGCATGCCGATGGGTCACGAATTCACATCATTGGTGCTGGCGCTGCTGCACGTGGGCGGTCATCCTTCAAAAACAACTATCGAGATCATCGAACAAATCAGACAGCTTGAAGGTGAGTATGAATTTGAAACCTACATCTCGCTATCTTGCCAAAATTGCCCGGATGTTGTGCAGGCACTGAATCTGATGTCCGTCATCAATCCGAAAATTCGTCATACCACGATTGATGGTTCGCTCTTTCAGCAGGAAGTCCAAGCGCGCCAAATCATGGCCGTACCCACCGTATTCCTCAATGGTCAGAATTTCGGCCAGGGGCGGATGGAGCTTGAAGAAATTCTTGCGAAACTTGATGCCAGCATCGCGAAGCGCGAAGCGAAAAAAATTACACAAAAGGAAGTTTTCGATATGCTGGTCATCGGCGGCGGTCCCGCCGGAGCGTCTGCGGCTATCTACTCAGCGCGCAAGGGTATACGTACCGGTGTGGTGGCCGAACGCTTTGGTGGTCAAGTACTGGACACCTTAGGCATTGAAAACTTCATCTCTGTCAAAGAAACAGAAGGGCCGAAGCTGGTCGCGGCACTAGAGCAACACGTGAAATCCTACGACGTGGATATCATGAACTTGCAACGTGCTGCAGCCCTGATACCAGGTGAGGTAATTGAAATAAAACTCGATAGTGGTGCCAGCCTCAAAACAAAATCAGTCGTCATTGCCACTGGCGCGCGCTGGCGTGAATTGAATGTGCCCGGCGAACAAAAATATCGCAATCAGGGAGTCGCATACTGCCCACACTGCGATGGCCCTCTGTTTAAAGGCAAGCGCGTTGCTGTTGTTGGCGGTGGTAACTCTGGCGTTGAAGCGGCGATTGATCTTGCCGGCATTGTCGATCATGTGACCCTGGTTGAATTCGACACCGCTTTGCGCGCTGATGCAGTTTTACAGCGCAAGTTGTACAGCCTGCCGAATGTGTCCATTATCACCAGTGCGCAAACGACAGAAGTGCTTGGCGATGGTAGCCGGGTTAATGGTATGCGCTACACTAATCGGACGACCGGTGCCTCACATCTGATTGCACTGGAAGGTATCTTCGTCCAGATTGGTTTGCTGCCAAATACCGACTGGCTCAAGGGAATCGTTGCTCTTTCAGAGCACGGCGAAATTGAAGTAGATGCCCGCGGACAGACCTCTGTGGCGGGCGTCTTTGCCGCAGGTGATGTCACTACAGTGCCGTACAAGCAGATCATCATAGCAATGGGTGAGGGCTCGAAGGCAGCGCTGAGTGCATTCGATCATTTGATTCGTACCTCAGTACCGGCAGAACAGACTGAAAGGATCGCAGCCTGATTCTTCGTCCACAGCTCTGCCAGATACCCGCAAAAAACCCACATCCGAAAAAGCTACGGTCTTCAGAGATAGAAATGCCGACGCACGCGTCGGCATTTTTTTCAGCGCTTCACGATGGAACAGCCGTAACCTCGGTCTTGAACCTGAGACGCCAGGCATGCAGCAGTGGCTCTGTGTAACCCGCAGGTTGTTCCAGGCCTTTGAACACCAAATCGCTGGCCGCCTGGAATGCATAGGAGTGCTCGAAATCAATGGACATAGGACGGTAAAACGAGTCGTCGGCATTTTGTGCATCAACGACGGTTGCCATGCGCTTGAATGTTTCGCGAACCTGCGCTTCGCTGACGACACCATGTAAAAGCCAATTCGCGATGTGCTGGCTGGAGATGCGCAAGGTCGCGCGATCTTCCATCAGACCGACATTGTGAATGTCCGGCACCTTGGAACAACCCACGCCCTGTTCGATCCAACGCACAACATAACCAAGTATGCCTTGGGCATTGTTGTCCAACTCCTGCTGGATTTCCTCCGCTGACCAATTGGCACGGGCAACAACGGGGATCATCAACAGCTCATCACGCAAGCGCTGAATTTCACCTGCCGCATCGCTCTTTTCCAACTGCTGTTGAATCGCTGCCACATCAACCTGATGGTAATGCAGTGCGTGCAAAGTCGCCGCAGTGGGTGATGGTACCCACGCTGTATTGGCACCGGCTTTGGGATGCGCGATCTTTTGCTCCAGCATCGCCGCCATCAGATCGGGCATTGCCCACATACCTTTGCCAATCTGACCGCGACCGCGCATGCCACATGACAAACCCGTGAGCACATTGCTGCGCTCATAGGCGGACAACCAGGTCGATGATTTCATATCGCCCTTGCGCATCATCGGACCAGCATTCATCGACGAATGCATCTCATCGCCGGTACGATCAAGAAAACCGGTGTTAATGAAGGCCACACGCGCAGCAGCTTCATGCAGACAAGCTTTCAGATTGGTTGATGTGCGACGCTCCTCATCCATGATGCCTAGCTTGACGGTGTTTTCTTTCAAGCCCAGCAAAGCTTCAACGCGACCGAACAATTCAACTGCAAATGCAACCTCTCTCGGCCCGTGTATCTTGGGTTTGACGATGTACACCGAACCGGTACGCGTGTTACCCACGCTCTGATTCGCAGGCCGCTTCAGATCATGCAGCGCAATCGTCACTGTCACGACGGCATCGAGAATGCCTTCCGGGATTTCCTTGTCGTCGGCAGTGAGAATCGCCGGGTTGGTCATGAGGTGACCAACATTTCTCAGGAAGAGCAGCGAGCGTCCGTGCAACTTGAATGGCTGACCATTCGAGTCCGTGTATTCACGGTCAGCATTGAGGGTGCGTGTGAAAAATTTACCGCCCTTGGAAACAGCTTCGGATAGCGTGCCTTTCAAGATGCCTAACCAATTTTCGTAGGCAACTACCTTGTCATCGCCATCAACTACAGTGACTGAATCTTCCAGATCCAGAATCGTCGACAGCGCAGACTCGATCACCACATCGGCAACGCCGGCCGCATCGGCTTTGCCGATAGGCGTGGACCGATCGATACGAATATCGATATGCAGGCCGTTATTTTTTAGTAACACCGACGAAGGCGCCGAGGCTTGGCCCTGATAACCGGAAAACTGCGCTGCATCTTTCAGTTCACTTTGGCTGCCATCTCTCAGTGTCACGCTCAGTTTTCCACTGCTGACCGTATAAGAAACGGCATCAGCATGCGAGCCCTTGTTCAATGGCGTTGATTGATCAAGAAAATTTCGGGCGAATGCAACGACTTTTGCGCCACGCACTGGATTGTAGGAACCCGTGCGGCTTGCACCATCGGTCTCAGGAATGGCATCGGTGCCATACAGTGCATCATAGAGCGAACCCCAGCGCGCGTTGGCGGCATTGAGTGCGTAGCGGGCATTCAGGATGGGCACCACCAGTTGCGGACCAGCGGTGAGCGCAAGCTCGGCATCGACGTTCTCCGTAGTGACTTTCACATCTTTCGGTATCGGCAGCAAATAACCGATCGATTCGAGAAATGTGCGATAAGCGGCGACATCGGTGATCGGGCCCGGATGGGCACGATGCCACTGATCGAGTTCAATTTGCAGACGATCTCGCTCTGCCAGCAGGGCAGCATTTTTAGGCGCGAGGTCGTTGACAATCTGTGCAAAACCTTTCCAGAAGCTGTCGCTGTTAATGCCAGTGCCGGGAAGGACTTCTTTCTCGATGAACTGATGCAGAACGGTTGCCACTTGCAATCCGTGGCATTCGGTGCGTGCTGTCATGATGATTTACCTGTTAAAAAAATTGAGTGGTTAATAAATTTTGAAATCTGCGAGAAGGGCAACGCACTATGCGACTGGCGCTGTCTTTTGCATCGCTCTGCCACGCTTAAGTAACAAATTGAGCCAAATCGTCCAAAGTTCTTCCCTGCGCATGCGGCGTGATACCCAGTTCTTCCAACGGTGCGTTCGAACGATTCACCCAGAAAGTCCGATAGCCAAACCAGGCTGCTCCACAAACGTCCCAGCAATTACTGGAAACGAACAATGTGTCTTTTGCTGCCACACCCAGCGTATCGGGACCGAGTTGATAGGCTTCTGGTGCCGTTTTGAATTTTTTGACAGCATGTACTGACAGTACTTGCGTGAATAAATCACTCATGCCAGCCGCCTGCACCGCGGCGTCCAGCATTTCCGGATTCCCGTTGGAGAGAATCGCGAGCTTGATACCCTTGGACTTCAGCGACTTCAGTACTGCGAGGTTCTCGGGAAATGCTTCCAGCCTGGCGTACTGACCCATGATCTGGGTTTGTGCGTCAAGTGTTAGTTCCAGGCCGAGCTTGCGGCAGGTGAACACCAGCGCATCCTGGGTCACTTCCCAGAAAGGCTTGTAGGTATTGGAGAGCGTTCGAAGGCGCGTGTACTCGATCTGCCTGTCGCGCCACAGTTCAGCAAGCGCAGCGCCTTTGCCGGGGAAAAGACGCTCGGCGATAGCGCCGATGGAATACACGTCAAAAAGCGTCCCGTAAGCGTCAAAAATGATGGCCTGAACAGACATGAGGGAAGTCCCAGAAGGAGTAGCCCTGAAGTATAGTCAATCAGAAAAGCAATAAACCACCACAAAAGCTGCATCACTTGTGTCTTTAAGTCACAAATCTAAGCAAGCAAAGAGCGGTGGGCCGCCAGCCTGAGCCTCGGGTTTTCGGGCAGTGGATGGCGTTGGACGGGTTCTTAAACGTCGATATTCCCCGCAGAGAGGGCATTCAATTCGATGAAGGCCCGACGCGGCTCGACATCGTCACCCATCAGGGTGGTGAAAATCTGGTCTGCGGCAATGGCATCCTCAATCTGCACTCTCAGCAGACGTCGCACTGTCGGATCCATGGTCGTTTCCCAGAGCTGCGACGGATTCATCTCGCCGAGACCTTTGTAGCGCTGCTTGGACACGTTACGCTCTGCCTCGTCCCGCAACCAGGCCATCGCCTGATGAAAATCCATAACTGCCGATTCGCGAATTTTCTCGCCACTACCGCGGCGCACCAGCGCGCCGGGGCCTATCAAGCCTTTGAAGGTCGCAGCCGCTTCAGCCAGCA
>JBIIEY010000139.1:0-5723 GCA_044237595.1 Burkholderiaceae bacterium
GCCAGCCGGGTGAGGGAACCCAGTTTGAGGTGGTCTTGCCAGTGAATTGACTAATCCCTGGGCTCGGAGCAAGAAAATTACCGAGATGAACGTTTATAATTAAGGACATTCTTCCATGCGGCATGTCCGCCCTACCCGGCAATGCAGGTTCTAAATCGAAACCTTCGCAATGGCATCATCGCCCTGCTGGCCAGCACACTGGTTGCGGTGCCTTCGTACGCGGCCACTTTTACCTGCGTCACGACCGCTTTGCGGGGAAACAAATGGATTTGTCAGGATAACGTTGCGCTCTGCACCTTCGTCTTCCTCGTCAATGAAAGTGACAAGTCGATGGTGCGAAGGGTCGATGACGATAATCCCAAAGTGCCCGTGGTGGTCGACAAATGGGAAGCCGAGAAAATCATCGCGCATGAAGACCAGACCCGATTGGACAAAGGTCTCATCGAGCAGTACTACTACCGAATCGAGCGCGATAGTGGAAAGTTCATCATAGCCAATGAGTATCGGACCAACAGCGGTCGCTACCTCACTCAGGACGATATCAACGCGACCGACAAGAAGCGTTTTTCTTATTATCGTCCACGCCTTTTTTCCGAAACAGGTCACTGCAAATTCGGTTCAGGAAAATAGCGCTCGTATGCCAGCACTGCCGTTGGTGTGCAGTGCCTGTGAACCAACTCAATTCAGCGCACCTTGACTCGCTGGCTAGTGAATTGTTTAGCCCCTGCTTCCAGCGCACGATCGAGATAGGCGGAATAGAAACCGTTGTTATCTCCACCGATGATGGGATCGGCCAGTAATTCGCCTTCGGCATTCACCACAATGACAGTTGGCGCAATCTGCACACCATAGCGCGTCGCCAGTGCAGATTGCGTGGTGGATTTTCCATCAAATCCCGTCAGAGAATCACGACTGGTGATCTGCACTTCACGAATCACCGGCCTGTCCGCTGGCGACGCATCGCGCAGTAGCGGCACCAGGTAATTTCGGCGCACCACTTTGCAATAGCCACAGCCCGGCAATGAGAACATCAACAGGAAAGTCTTGCGGTCTGCATGCGCTTGCGCTGCCTCGCGCTGCAGATTTTGCGGAGCAGGCAGCATTTCATCTTGCGATTGCGCGTGCGCAGGCAAAATGAAGAGCCAGCCTGTAAATAGGATTGCGGCAATGCGAATGACCATAGTTGCCTCGCGACGATTCATGGAGAGGAGCTCAGTGAGAAGCGGCTGCATGCCAGCAGTCCCTGGATCTCAATCAGGGTACCTGAACGCGCATTGAATTCTTTACCGGCAACGCTCAGCGTCAGGTTGCTGTGGATCAGGGTGAAATCCAGACTGACTTCCGTGCCGTCCGCCCGGAAGCCGAGACTGCGACACATAATTTTCTCGGTGCTCGGCGGCTCGCAGGCACAAACTTCGGTGCGCCCTGCAAAACAACCGGCAGCCAGCGCAGGATCACGCTTGACATAGCCGGCAGCGATGTTTGCGGTGATTTTAAAGCGCCGAGCCTCAGAACTCACACCATCGGCTTCAAACACCTTATCGGTACGAAGCTCACCTTGGCAAAAGTAATCGACGACCTGCGCATCGGATACAGCACAGAGTATGCCGATAGCCACAAAGACGATGCAGCGTGCCCTAAGTGAAACCAGCCGAAAGGTCGCCCGTTGCATTGCGACGGACGGCCTCAGTGGTTTAATGCAAACGGTCCAGCGCGCTGGACAAATGCCCGAAGGTCCGGTCGATGTTCAGCAGCTTTTCCAGACCGAAGAGACCGATACGGAAAGTACGGAAATCATCGCGCTCACCGACCTGCAACGGGACGCCGGCCGCTGTCTGCATGCCCAGCGCCATGAATTTTTTGCCGTTCTGAACATCGGGATCCTTGGTGTAGCTGACCACCACGCAAGGTGCCTGAAATCCGGGCGCTGCCACGCTCTTGAAGCCTTTGGCTTCGAGCAGTGCGCGCACCTTGAGGCCGAGGTCTTCCTGATTTTTCTTCAGGTTAGCAAAACCTGCTGCCTGAGTTTCCTTCATCACATCGCGCAACACGCGCAGCGAATCTGTCGGCATGGTGGTGTGATAAATGTGGGCACCTTTCTCGTAGGTCTCCATGATCTGCAGCCATTTCTTCAGATCGCAAGAATAGCTGGTGCTCTGGGTCGCATCGATTTTCTGGCGTGCGCGCTCGCTCATGGCGATCAATGCGCAGCAAGGTGAACTGCTCCAGCCTTTTTGTGGCGCGCTGATGAGCACATCCACTTTGGAAGCAACCATGTCGACCCACATCGCACCTGAAGCGATACAGTCGAGAACGAACAGACCATCAACGGATTCAACGGCCTCGCCCACAGCGCGCAGATATTCGGGTGGAAGAATCAAGCCGGCCGAGGTTTCAACGTGCGGTGCAAACACGACGGCTGGTTTTTCTTTGAGAATCCACGCCACGACCTCATCAATCGGTGGCGGCGCATAAGCACCTTCGAATTCATTGGCAAGCTGGCGACCTTGAATGATGTGCAGGTCGTTTGAGATGCTGCCCATCTCAAAAATCTGTGTCCAACGGTAGCTGAACCAGCCATTGCGAATCACCGCGCATTTGCGGCCAGTGGCGAACTGACGCGCAGCCGCTTCCATACCGTATGTGCCACTGCCGGGAACCACCAGCGCGGATTTCGCGTTGTAGACCTCTTTCAGGATTTTCGATATGTCGGTGATCACGCCCTTGAAGGCTTCCGACATGTGATTGAGAGAGCGGTCGGTGTAGACGACGGAGAATTCGAGCAATCCATCGGGATCAACGTGGGGAAGCAAACCGGGCATGACGAGTCCTGTACTGATAAATGAGCTGAGTTGCGCCTGACAAGTGCAGACAAAACTGTAGCAGGGGTAGCAAGTTTAACAGAGGTCTTGCATCACCTTAACCTGCACGGCGTCATGGCCTTTCTGACAATAACGCAGAGGTTTTGCAGGCGCTATAGAATTGTCCCTTCCTTTAAAACACTAGACTTGCGGGAGACCCATGGAAAGCGATATCGAAATTGCACAAAAAGCAAAAATGAACAAAGTGGTCGACGTCGCCTCGACCTTGGGCATTCCCGAAGATTCGATCGAACCCTATGGGCATTACAAGGGCAAGATTGCACTGTCTTACCTTGAGACGCTCAAGAAAAAGCCTGACGGCAAATTGATTCTGGTCACGGCGATCAGCCCGACCCCGGCAGGCGAAGGTAAAACCACCACCACGGTCGGTCTGGGCGATGCGCTCAATCGTATCGGCAAAAAAACCGTCATCTGCCTGCGCGAGCCCTCGCTGGGTCCGGTGTTTGGTGTCAAGGGCGGTGCCGCTGGCGGTGGTCATGCGCAAATCGTGCCCATGGAAGACATCAACCTGCATTTCACCGGCGATTTTTCTGCGATCGCGCTGGCGAACAATTTGCTGGCTGCGATGATCGACAACCATATCAATCACGGCAATACGCTCGATATTGATCCGCGTCGCATCACCTGGAAGCGTGTGGTGGACATGAATGATCGCGCGTTGCGTGACATCGTGGTCGGCAACGGTGGCACCGCGAATGGCTTTGTTCGTCAGGATGGTTTCGATATCGTGGTCGCCTCTGAAGTAATGGCGATCTTCTGCCTTGCCACCTCGGTGCAGGATCTGAAGAAACGACTCGGGGATATTGTGATTGGCTACAGCCGTGATCTCAAGCCTGTCCACGCGCGTGATTTGAATGCTCACGGTGCGATGACAGTGCTGCTGAAAGACGCGCTGCAACCGAATCTGGTGCAGACACTGGAGAACAACCCGGCATTCGTTCATGGCGGACCATTTGCCAACATCGCACATGGCTGCAACTCCGTTATCGCCACCCAAAGTGCATTGAAGCTAGGCGAGTACGTCGTCACCGAAGCGGGTTTCGGTGCTGATCTCGGCGCGGAAAAATTCATTGACATCAAGTGCCGGAAAACGGGTCTCAAGCCCGCCGCCTGCGTACTGGTCGCAACGATACGCGCGCTGAAATACCACGGCGGCAAGGATGTCAAAGCACTCAACACCGAAGATCTGGATGCACTGCAAAAAGGTTTGGTCAATCTGGAAAGACACGTCGAGAACGTCAAGACCCACTACGGCTTGCCCTGCGTTGTGTCGATCAACCGCTTCACTTTTGATACGGACGCAGAAATCCGTCTCGTGACTGAACGCATGAAAGCGCTCGATGTCAACGTGGTACTGGCCGAGCACTGGGCCAAAGGCGGTGCGGGTGCAGAGGCGCTGGCGCACGAAGTTGTTCGTCTGGCCGAGCGCGGTGACGCTGTGAAATTTGTCTATGACGATCAGGACTCGCTGTGGGACAAAATGAAAAAAGTGGCCACCAAGATTTATGGTGCCGCCGATATCAGCGCGCCAGCGAAAATCAAGCAACAGCTCAAGGCCTGGGAAGAAGCGGGTTATGGTCACTACCCAATCTGTGTGGCAAAGACCCAGTCCTCATTCAGCTCTGACGCCACGATGCGCGGCGCACCCAGCGGACATATGGTCAACATCCGTGAAGTACGACTGGCAGCTGGAGCGCAGTTCATTGTGATGATTTGCGGCGACATCATGACCATGCCCGGTCTACCCAAAGTACCGAGTGCCGAAAAAATCGATATCGATGAAAACGGCAAAGTCGTTGGTCTGTTCTGACAAATCCAACCCGCACACAATACTTAAGTCATTCATAGGCACCCCATGAGCACCGGAGCATCCATGCGCGCAGCGATCTACACCAGCAAAGGCCCCGCAGCAGAAGTGCTGCGCGTCATCGACAAACCTGTACCGGAACCCGGTGCCGGTGAAGTGCGCGTTCGTATTGCTTTTTCTGGCGTAAATCCCTCGGATGTGAAGTCGCGCGCCGGTGTGGCATCGCGCGCAGGTGGTTTTCCTGAAGTGACACCGCACAGCGATGGTGCCGGTACCGTCGATAAGCTCGGTGCCGGTGTCGATGCTGCGCTCATGGGACGTCGCGTGTGGATATTCAATGGTCAGTGGGAGCGTCCCTATGGCACTGCAGCAGAATATATTGTGCTGCCGGTATCACAGGTGGTGCCACTGCCGGATGACATCAGTTTTGAAGTCGGTGCATCGATTGCGATTCCGCTGATGACCGCCATGCACGCCGTGCAGGCCTGCGGCTCTCTGCTGGGCAAGACCGTGCTGGTGCCCGGTGCCGCTGGCAGCGTGGGCTTCTACATCACACAACTCCTCAGCGCTGCCGGTGCGCGCGTGATTGCTATCGTGAGCAGTGAAGACAAAGCCAAGCTTGCCAAAAGTATCGGTGCGACAGACACCATCAATTACAAAACCGAATCACTGGTCGAGCGTGTGCAGGCACTGACAAATGGCGTGGGTGCTGATGCCATCATTGATGTCGATGCAGCGACGCATGCGCCCCACTACGGCAGTTTGCTCCGCTTCGGTGGAGAAGCCGTGGTGTATGGCACTAACCAACCGCCGGTGACCATGCCGTTTGGCCCCATGATTTTGGGGTTCATTCGTGTGTATTTTTTCATCGTCTACAAGTTGCCGCCGCATCTGATGCGGGAGGTGCTGGATGGCGTCAACGCAGTGCTGTCGCGCCCTGGTTTCCGGCATCCGGAGACAGCCATTTATCCGCTCGAGAAAATCGCTGCTGCGCATGAGCAGGTCGAACGTGGCGCGAATGCGAAGGTGCTGCT
>JBIIEY010000004.1:0-18538 GCA_044237595.1 Burkholderiaceae bacterium
TCCAATCGCCAAGCCCACCAAGAGATCCGTTAAACCCAGACCTTGAGTACGTCGGATAATTTTTTTTGACTGATACATGAAGCGCATCAGTCAGTGATGGTCGCCAGCGTGAGCAACTGATGGGTTTTCCCATCACCCGGTGCTTGCCAGCGCATCAGTAGTTTGACCTGACGCTGGTCATTAATGCTTATTGTGGGCAAATTCGTGGTGCCACTTGTTCCAGGTAATCGTGCATGTACTGTGGCAAGCCAGCGCTGATAATCTTCGGATTCCGTTTCAGTGAATCGCGCACGCAATTCAATCAATGAACGATCGCCAGTCCACATTTGTGCAATTAAATCCGAGGCAAGCAGGCTCGCTTCGCTACGGTATCGGGCATTGCCTGTTTCAATCAGCGTTGCTGAGAGAAGCATCAGTAATGACAGCATGCCGACTGAAAAAATCAGAATGGCCAGTAATCCTTCGAGCAAGGTGCCGCCGCTCTGAGCCGCTGGAAAACTTATAGCAACGCAAGGCTTTGACGGCATAGGCTTTTAGCTGCAACGTAAAATTGAGTCGCTGGCGGCAGACGGATCACACAGCCTGATCGCACCTGCCGCTGTGATCATCAACACGAGTCGTCTTGCTTTCTCATTCAGCGCATGGGTAACATCAATGCGGGAAGCATCAGCGTTACTCGCCACGCCGGGTGCCACGCCCAAGGGATTGAACGTCACCCCCGAAGGCAAGCTCTTGCCGGGGGTTAGTGCCACACTGAGTGCGGCTTGATCATTCCAGCGTGCTGCTCCCCAGCGTATTTGGGTATCCGCATTGGCACTGAAGGAACTGATCGTCGCAGGGCATCGAACGCTGGCCTGAACACAACCCAGTGTCCAAGCTGGTCTTCCGGATAAATTGCTGAACGAAATACGAACCAGCGCATTGCGGGTAACCGCTTCGGCACGTGCCCTTTGAAGTCCCGCACGCAAACCTTCGGCGCTGCCACGGATTTCAATATCATGCAAAAATCGTCCCAAAGCTGGCATGCCAACTGCGAATAGGATACTGAGTACAGATAAAACGATCATTAACTCGATGAGCGAGAACCCAGCAGATGACCCAGCTGATTCATGGCCTGAAATGCTCCCATTGGAATCAGTCAACATGTGGAGCTCCGCTTGTTAATCCAGCAGTTGAACGGTGCCCTGCCCCAAGCCGCAGGCAATTTAGTGGTCATCGCATTACCGTTCTGATCGAGCGTAAAAACGAAATCAGCCATTGCACCGGTTGACTTACCGCTTGCCTTCAGCAAAAACGACTGACCGCCGTCGTTTGCTGCGCACTCAAACGTGAAAAAATCGTCTGTTGGCATGGTGATAGCACAGCCATTCACATTGCTATAAGCCTGATTATCTTGATAGTGCTGTTCCAAGCGCATGGCCAACGCAGAGAGTGTGCTGGTTGCTTCGGGAATATGGGCGCGCAGCATATGGTCGCGATAACCCGGTATAGCCACTGCCGCGATGATCGCAGCGATAGCTAGTGCGATCATCAGTTCGATGAGACTAAAACCCTGAGTAGAAGACGAGGACATGGCGCGGCGTGACACTGCGTGAAATACGGCAACAGCTTGCGTCAAGGAACGTGCTTTCGCACTAAATATTTAAGGCAATACTAATTATTCAAAATAATTGATTTTTATCGGCAGATTGTGCGATTGTCGTCGCATTAGCTGTCTTCTATTATTTTTTGTATTGTTGAAGTACGCAGGCTTCAATGACGCGCAGATCATTGTCCCGCGCAAAACTTTGAAGAAAGTGATACGCCATGGGCTCCAATGCGTATAACCTTGCGTCAACCAACACAGACCGTACACCTTCGATCAGAGCTGGTTGCACGTAGGGTGAATATTGAAGGTGGCGGTCATATCCGGCGCCCGCACCCGGATGAAAGCGCGACATGATGCCGCACAGCCGATCGGCCCAGTCACTCGGTCGAAAAAGATGGCCCCTGCCTGTTACGCCTTGAATGATGAAGTCGGTAGAGGGGAAATTCGTGTCAGAGCTGGGGGTCGCCATGAGGCAGACGGTCTTTCAGCGTAGCGATGAAGTAAGGAAATAGCGGATTGCGACGAAGCAAAGCAGCCGTTATCTTACCGAAGACTCAGTGATAAAAAAAGCAAGAGAATCTGAGTCTGGTGTCCAGGCCTCACACGTAGGGACCAGCAATACAGGCGCACGCCGTGAGCGTGGTCAACCTATCCACTTGGTGACGGTCACCAAAAGCAATAGCAACACCCAAAGCAACAGCGACCGCCAGATCAGCCCTACCGCACTTTGCAGTGCGCGTTGCGAAGGCGCATCACCGGGCAATATGTCGATATCCGGCGTCGCAGGTTCGAGTGCCGCTACATCCACACCGGGTGGTTCTGGTGCATATTCGGCAGGCGTACCCAAACGCACGCCCATCGCACCACCGCCAGCAGACAGCAGAATACCCATCGATTCATTAACCCAGCGTCGCGCAAAATTACGCCAGGCATAAATGGCATCCTCAAAATTACCGACCACCGCAAAGGCAATGGCTGTCAATCTGACGGGGAGCCAATCAATCCAGTAAAACGCTTTGGCAGCAAAACTGCCGAAGGGCTCGTTACGCAAATGTTCAGGCTCATTCCATGCGCGTGCCAGATATTCACCCACACGGTACAACACGGCACCCGCTGGTCCCATGGGCATCAGTAGCCAGAAAAATACGCCGAACACATGACGATGCGTGGTGATCAGCGCATTCTCGACCGCTAAACGGGAGATTTCCTGGGCATCGAGTTCAAGCACGTCCTGCCGCGTCCATTCGGCCAGCAGACGACGTGCTTCAGTGAGATCGTTGTTATCAAGTGCCAGCTGAATGGCAGTGAAGTAATGACTGTAATGCCGAAAACCCAGTGTGAGATACACAATCACAATCGTCCATGCCAGCTGTGCGATCGGACCGGCCAGCGCACAAAGCCAGTAGATCAGCAGAGTGGGCAGTACCAGCGCGAGCATCATCACCAGCCAAGCCAGACGCCCATGCTCGGCGCGACCGGCATTGAAGCTGTGCTCGATACGCGCTGCCAGCACCACAATCCAGCCGTAGATGGGATTGTCTGCCCTGAGCGGTCTGAACTGCTCGATCAGCAGTACGCAGAAAATGGAAAAAAGAGTCATTACTTGTTCTGGATAAACAGACAACCCGTAAGATAGCTCAGCAGATGCCCGGAATCAAACCGAACCGCGAATAATCGTTAGCGATATTTTCAGTTGGATCTTTATGCACGCAGAAAATGGTAAAGATTCCGCAACATGGCCGCGGTAGCGCCCCAAATAAAATACTGCTCAAAGGGCATCACATAAAAGCTGCGGCGACCCGGACGATTCGGAAATTCGGCGCTGCGGCGCTGGTGGTTGGTACCGTTCATCAAAAAATCGAGCGGCACTTCAAAGATTTCCGCCACCTCGAACACATCCGCGGCAAGCTCGAACGGCGGCTCAACCAATGCGACCACGGGCGTTACACGAAAGCCTGTGCCTGTCAGATAGTCGGGCAAGGTACCAATAATTTCGATGTGCTGTCGACACAGGCCAGTTTCTTCTTCCGTCTCGCGCAAGGCCGTCGCGATAGGATCGCGGTCTTCGGGATCAACCCGACCACCAGGAAAACTGATCTGCCCGGCGTGATCGTTCAGATGTGCGGTACGCAGCGTGAGCAGCAGGGTCATGCCCTGTGGTCGATTCACCAAAGGAATCAGCACAGCGGCTGGAACGGCGTCCGGCGGGAGTTCGCGCCAGGCAGCGTCTTCGGTAAATTCCGGTGTCCACGGCAGCGACTGCGTGAAGCGCTCACGCAACCAGGCGGGGCTGAGGCGGTGCGCATCAACCGGGGCCTCACCGGCGAGGGCATCAATAGTTGCCTGAGTAGGATCGAACAAGGGTGTTTTCATATTGGGCAAAGAAAAAGGGCACACACGGTGCCCTTTTCAGTTGACGCGCTTGCCTGATTACTCCGATGCCGCAGCCGTCACGCGACGGTTCGGCAGCTTCTCGCGAATACGCGCAGACTTGCCCGAACGCTCACGCAGGTAGTACAACTTGGCGCGACGCACATCACCACGGCGCTTGACCTCGATCGATGCGATCAGTGGCGAGTACAGCTGAAACGTACGCTCAACACCCTCACCAGAGGAAATTTTGCGAACGATAAAGTTCGAATTGAGGCCACGATTGCGACGGGATATAACAACACCTTCATAAGCCTGCACGCGCTTACGGGTACCCTCGACGACGTTGACATTCACGATCACGGTATCGCCGGGAGCGAATACGGGAATGTTTTTACCCAGACGGGTGATTTCTTCTTGCTCGAGTTGCTGGATCAAATCCATTTTTAAGCTCCTTGACCATCATGCCGGCGCCTTGTGATGCTTGCCCGGTAGAGGATGGGGTTAACAAATTCAGGCTTGCGCCTGTCGTGCTGCTTTGTACTACACGGACGCCATTGTGTAACCGTCCGTTCTCACTGCATTTACTTCGACATCATCTTTTGCAAGACAGCTTCATCTGCCTTGCCAATCAATCCGTTCTGACGCGCCTTCGCGATCAAGTCAGGTCGTTTTTGCATGGTTGCCTGCAAGGCCTGTTCTCGCCGCCACTTTGCAATCTCGGCGTGATGACCACCGAGCAGCACCGCCGGCACTGCCTGACCTTCGTAAACTTCGGGCCGGGTGTAGTGCGGACAATCCAGCAAGCCCTGCACAAAGCTGTCTTCAATTGCAGAGTCCTCATCATTGAGAACACCCGGCAGTTGCCGAATCAACGCATCCATCAGCGCCATCGCGGGCAGCTCACCACCGGACAACACGAAATCGCCCAGGCTAATTTCTTCATCTACACAGCGATCCACCAAACGCTGATCCACTGCTTCATAACGACCGCACAACAACACCAGCCCGGTCATCTGCGATAGCTGCATCACCTTGTCGTGATTGAGCGGTACGCCTTGCGGCGACAGATAAATCGTGCGCGGCTTGGTTAAACCCAGTTGCCGTTGCCTCTGACCTGCTGCGATGATCGCCGCTTCAAGGGGAGCTGCCATCATCACCATGCCGGGGCCACCGCCATAAGGCCTGTCATCCACGGTGCGGTGATTGTCGCTGGTGAAATCACGCGGATTCCATAACGACAGTCCAAATCTTTGCTGATCATAAGCCCGCCGCGTGATACCCGACGCGGTCAGCGCTGAAAACATTTCGGGAAAGAGCGTGATCACATCAAACTGCATACGCTGCACTCCCATGGCGACGGACATGTGCACCTCGCCATCATTACTTTTACCAAACCCGGCGCACGCTAGTAATCGCGCTCCCAGTCCACTGTTATCTTTTTGCCTGCCTGATCTACTACTGTCACAAATTGATCTACAAACGGGATCAGCAGTTCCTGCGCCCGGGGCTCTGCGCCCGCCGGCAGCCCGACCCTCAGAATTGGGTGCGCACCGTTGTCCATGAGGCCGACAACTTCACCCAACTGCTCACCCCGCAGGTTCTCCACCTGATGGCCAATCAGATCAACCCAGTAAAACTCGTTTTTTTCCAGTGCCGGGAAATGTGCACGGCGAATATGTATCGTCGCTCCCTGCAGATTTTCGGCAGCCTCTCGGCCTTCGATGCCCATTAAGTGGGCCACCAGATCTTCACCTTGCGCGCGCACTTGCAGAACTTCCACGTCGTGCATCGCTGGTTTGTCCAGCCACCAGGTTTTCGCGCTGAACAGCGCACTGGCTTCAGAAGAGTAAGTGCGGATGCGAATCCATCCAGCGATACCAAAGGGACCAGAGACATGCGCCACCAGAACCAGATCGTCGGGAACCTGAATCCCCGAACCGCCTTGCAAACTCACATCAGGCTGCTTTTTTGCCAGCTGCTTTCACCAGACGCTCAACGGTAGGCGAGAGCTGCGCGCCCACGCTTTGCCAATGGGTCAGGCGATCTTGCTTGATGCTGAGTGTTTCAGCAGCGCCTGACGCAACCGGGTTGTAGAAACCGATGCGCTCGATGAAACGACCATCGCGACGATTGCGCGAGTCAGTTGCAACGATGTTATAAAACGGGCGCTTCTTGGCGCCACCACGGGACAGACGAATTACGACCATAATCTTCTCGACAAAAGGGGTGCGGACACAGGGAAAGACCGCGATTATAGCGTTTTTCACCTGTTGGCAACAAGTTCTCAAACGATCAATTGCCCTTGAGGCGGCAGCTGGCGCACACTCTCGACTTTCCGGGCATTTTCACAAAGAGCAATAATTATATTTTTACTATGGAATTCATGGAATCCAATCCTGCCGATCTCGGCCCTGCGGCTCACAAGAACAAGACTATGGCCACCTTCCTGGCGCTTTTGCTAGGCTCCGTCGGCCTTCACCGCTTCTATCTGCACGGTCTGAGCGACCGCTGGGGCTGGGTGCATGCGGTCAGCCTGCCCCTCTCGGCCCTGTTGTTGTTATCAAATCCGGAACTACCCCTGCTGATAAACACCGTACCTTTGGTAATTTCGCTGCTCTCGGCCAGCATCGAGACCTTTGTGCTAGGCCTGATGCCGGATGAAAAATGGGATGCGCGCTACAACCCTGCCTCTGGTGTTGCGTCGGATAGCCGCTGGCCGATTGCTCTGATGATGGTGGTGAATCTATTTTGTGGAGCGACACTGCTGCTAACGGTGCTGGCGCGCGGTTTCGATCTGATGCTGACCGGCGGTGCCTACGGCTGAGCGCCGCAGTGCCGATCAGCATGGGAAAGCAAATTCAGAATTGTTCTTCGGCCAATGCAAGAACCCCGACGCTGCCCTCAACGATAGCCGCCCGCGAAGCCTCAGCCTGGGACAGGAAGTGGTCCGCAAAATAACGTGCAGTGCTCAACTTGGCACTGTAAAACGCGACATCACCCTCGGCTGCATCGATCTTGCGCGATGCAATTAGCGCCGCGCGCGCCATCTGCCAGCCGCCAAAAACAACCCCGGCCAGTTTCAGATACGGCACGCTGCCTGCAAAGGCCGCTTTGATATCGGATTTGGCAGTAGCGGCAATGTAATCCACCACATGTTCAAGCGCCACACTGGCCGCTGTCAGGCGCTTGTGTATGGCCTGCAAATCAGGGGATTTTGCCGAGGCAAGTTCTGCTTCCGTATGACGTACCTGCGCGATGATGCTGCGCGCCAGAGCGCCACCATCGCGCATGGTTTTACGACCCACCAGATCATTCGCCTGAATCGCCGTCGTGCCTTCGTAGATCGTCAGAATGCGCGCGTCACGATAATGTTGAGCGGCACCGGTCTCTTCGATGAAGCCCATGCCACCATGCACCTGCACACCGGTCGATGCCACATCAATGGACAATTCGGTGGACCAGCCCTTGACGATGGGCACCATGAAATCGTAAAACGCGGCGTTAGCCTTGCGCGTACTCTCGTCCGCATGATGGTGAGCTGCATCAAAGGCAGCTGCAGTCACATAAGACAAGGCGCGAGCAGCCTCGGTCTGTGCACGCATGGACATCAGCATGCGGCGTACATCCGGGTGCTGAATGATCGCCACCGGTCCGGCCGATCCTGCGAGATCGCGCGACTGCACACGATCTCTCGCATACGACACAGCTTTCTGATACGCGCGCTCTGCCACTGCAATACCCTGCATGCCCACAGCGAAACGGGCAGCGTTCATCATGATGAACATGTATTCGAGACCGCGATTTTCTTCGCCCACCAGATGCCCAATCGCACCGCCATGGTCGCCGAATTGCAGCACCGCCGTCGGACTAGCCTTGATGCCCAGCTTGTGTTCGATGGAAACGCAATGCACATCATTACGCGCACCGACCGAGCCACCTGCGTTGACCAGAAACTTCGGCACGATGAAGAGCGAAATACCTTTCACGCCCTCAGGCGCACCCGGTGTGCGCGCCAACACGAGATGGACGATATTCTCGGCCATGTCATGCTCACCATAAGTGATGTAGATTTTGGTGCCGTGAATCTTGTAGCTACCATCGCCCTGGGGCACTGCGCGCGTGCGCACGAGCGCGAGGTCCGAGCCGGCCTGTGGCTCGGTCAGATTCATCGTGCCAGTCCACTGGCCCGAGATGAGTTTTTCAAGGTAAGTTGATTTTTGTTCATCGCTACCCGCCGTCATCAGCGCTTCAATCGCGCCATCAGTAAGCAAAGGGCACAAGGCAAATGACAGGTTCGCTGAATTAAGCATTTCGATGCAGGGTGTGGCCAGAAGTTTAGGCAAGCCCTGACCACCAAATTCCACGGGATGTTGCACACCTTGCCAGCCTGCCTGACCAAAGGCTTTGAACGCCTCTTTAAAGCCCGGCGTGGTGGTAACCTTGCCCTCATGCCAATGGCTGGGCTCGCGATCACCAGCCCAGTTCAGCGGGGCTACCACTTCAGCGCAAAACCGCGCGTTTTCCTCGAGCACTGCCTCGGCAGTTTCAGGCGTCGCATCTTCACAGCCGGGCAGCTGGCTGATGGCCGACAACCCCGCCAGTTCGTTCATGACGAACACCATGTCTTTCATTGGTGCGACGTAGCTCATGCGATCCCCTGAAAAAAAAATTTAACAACAGTTTTGCCAGCCAATCAGCCGAGTTCTTTCACCAGCGTTGGCACGGCCTCGAACAAATCACCGACCAAACCGTAATCTGCAACGCTGAAAATCGGCGCTTCCGGATCCTTGTTGATGGCCACGATGGTTTTTGAATCCTTCATGCCGGCCAAATGCTGAATCGCGCCAGAGATACCGACGGCGATATACAACTGGGGCGCAACGATCTTGCCGGTTTGCCCCACCTGCCAGTCGTTCGGCACATAGCCGGCATCGACGGCGGCGCGCGAGGCACCCATTGCAGCGCCGAGCTTGTCGGCGAGAGGTTCGAGAATCGCGAAATTTTCAGCGGATCCCATGCCACGACCGCCGGAGACGATCACTTTGGCAGCCGTCAGTTCAGGTCGATCTGATTTCGCCAGCTCGCGCGATACGAAGGCCGATGTGCCCGCATCAGCAACGGCGCTGATTTTTTCAATTGCTGCATTACCACCCGCAGGCGCTGCATCAAAACCTGTCGCGCGCACCGTAATCACCTTGATGGCGTCAACTGACTGCACGGTTGCAATCGCATTACCCGCATAAATCGGGCGCTCGAAAGTATCCGGTGACTCGACTTTGGTGATTTCGGAGACCTGACCCACATCGAGGCGAGCTGCAACCCGAGGCAAAATGTTTTTGCCATAGGCGGTCGCCGGCGCGAGGATGTGTGAGTAGGACGCTGCAAGTGCGAGCGCCTGTTCGGCAACATTCTCTGCGAGACCGTTGGCAAACTGCTCGCCTTCAGCGACCAGTACTTTGCTGACGCCAGCCAGTTGCGCAGCTGCAGCTGCAGCTGCGTCACAGGCATGACCAGCAATCAGTACATGAATTTCATCACTGCAGCGCGCTGCTGCGGTGATCGTGTGCGCAGTGCTCGCCTTGAGCGAGCCATTATCGTGTTCAGCAATGACGAGTGCGGCCATGAGATTGTGTCCTTGATCGTTCAGATAACTTTGGCTTCGTTCCTGAGTTTCGCCACCAACGTAGCGACATCAGGAACCATGGTGCCCGCAGTACGTTTGGCGGGTTCGACAACTTTGAGGGTCTTCAGGCGCGGCACCACATCGACACCCAGCGCATCGGGCGTCATCACATCCAGTGTTTTTTTCTTGGCCTTCATGATATTGGGCAGCGTCACGTAGCGGGGCTCATTGAGCCGCAGATCGGTCGTCACTATCGCTGGCAAACTCAGTGACAGCGTCTCAAGACCGCCATCGACTTCACGCGTGACCACTGCTTTACCATCTTCGATCAAGACCTTCGAAGCGAAAGTCGCTTGTGGCCAACCCAGCAAGGCTGCGAGCATTTGTCCCGTTTGGTTGCAGTCGTCATCAATCGCTTGTTTGCCCAGGATGATGAGTTGAGGCTGCTCCTTGTCCGCAATCGCCTTGAGCAATTTGGCAACGGCGAGTGGCTGCAGTTCAACATCGGTTTCGGCCAGAATCGCGCGATCCGCACCAATTGCCATGGCTGTGCGCAATGTCTCCTGGCACTGTGTAACACCACAAGAAACCGCGATGACCTCGGTCGCCTTGCCGGCTTCCTTCAGACGCATCGCTTCTTCGACGGCGATCTCATCAAAGGGATTCATGGACATTTTGACATTAGCAATATCGACGCCCGTGCCGTCAGACTTCACACGTACTTTGACGTTGTAGTCGACCACACGCTTGACTGGAACCAGTACCTTCATGGGAATCCTTGGGAGCAAATTGACGTTAACGTAAAGCGCGATTATAGATAAGAAAGACCGGTCGCGCAAAATTTACGCACGGTCGTTCGGTTATGTGGAAAAACTGCGTCGGTTTACTTGCGCTTGAGGAAGAACGTAAATTCCTTGTTCGCCTCTTCATGGCCGAGAAGTTCATTGCCCGTTTGGCGGGCAAAGGCCCCAAAGTCGCGTACCGAACCCGGATCGGTGGCCAGAATGCGCAGCACATCGCCGCTTTGCATGTCGGCCAGCGCTTTTTTAGCTTTCAGAATAGGCAGCGGACAGTTCAGTCCGCGTGCATCCAGGTCTTTTTGAAATTCCATCGGTTTTCTCAGCAGATTACTCATTGGCGGGCGCTTGCGTGCCCCAATCAAGAAACTCCGGCTCCAGTCCGCGGGCCCGCATCCAGTCAGCCATTGCGTAGCCTGTGCCAGCCCGCCAGGGGCGCAGTTTTTCGGGCGATACGAGTCTAACCTCTACGAGTTCAGGCGAAAGCCGGATCTCGCCCGAGGCTTGGACGTGATAAGCAATGATCAGCTCATTCTTGCGTATGAATTCATACACGCCGATTAGCGTCGTCACCTCGGCATGTAAACCGGTTTCTTCTTTGAGTTCGCGCGCCACGCCCTGCTCGGGCGTCTCGCCGCGCTCCATGAAGCCGGTGATCAGCGCAAAATTTTTCGGGCCCCAGGCTGCATTTCGGGCCAACAGAATCTTTCCTTCGATTTCCACCAGCGCCGCAAGAACGGGCAGCGGATTATCCCAGTGCGTCCAGTGACCATCCGGACAAGCAAGCCGAGCCTTGTCGCCATCAGCACCGGCATCGCCATCGGTACGCAGCACGAGAGGCGCTGCGCACTTGGGACAAAAACGAAAATCCATTAGCCGACGCGCTCGCCAACCCACGCACTGACCGCAGCCAGCGCGGCAGGCAAGGCGCTAGGGTCCGTACCCCCGGCCTGCGCCATGTCGGCGCGGCCACCGCCCTTGCCGCCCACTTGTTGCGCGACGAAGTTCACCAGCTCACCCGCCTTGACCTTGGAGGTTGCATCAGCAGTCACACCAGCAATCAGCGTGACCTTGCCATCAGCCACAGAGGCGAGCACGATCGCAGCGGTCTTGAGCTTGTCCTTCATCTTGTCCATCACCTGACGAAGGGTCGCGACATCGGCGCCTTCCAGCGTGGCTGCCAGCACCTTAATGCCATGCATATCCACCGCTTGTGACAGCAGCTCGTCACCCTGACCGGAGGCCAGACGCGCCTTGAGCGATGCCAGCTCTTTTTCGAGCGACTTCACCTGATCCTGAACCTGGGTGATGCGCTGAGTGATTTCATCGGGTTGGACTTTGAGCGCGGCGGCAGCTTCATTGACACGTGTCGTCAGCGACTGCACGAGCGCAAGCGCGTTTTCACCCGTGACCGCCTCGATCCGCCGTATACCCGCCGCAACGCCGCCCTCGGACACGATCTTGAACAAACCAATATCGCCAGTGCGATTGACATGGGTACCGCCGCACAGCTCTGTCGATGAACCAATGCCGAGCACACGCACATGATCACCGTACTTCTCGCCAAACAAGGCCATAGCACCCTGTCGAATCGCGTCGTCGTAAGACATCAGCTGTGCGCTGGTTCCGGCATTCTCGAGGATTTCATGGTTGACGAGCGCTTCGATACGACGAATCTCGTCGGCTGTCAGCGGCCCATTGTGGCTGAAGTCAAAACGCGTTTTGTCAGCATCGACCAGCGAGCCTTTTTGCACGACATGACCACCCAACACCGTCCGCAAGGCCTTGTGCATCAGATGCGTGGCCGAGTGATTGCGCATGGTCGCCGCCCGCACCATCGCATTGACTCGGGTGCTGACCTTGTCACCCACGGCCAGCTTGCCGCTGACCAGCGTGCCGTGATGACCGAAGACATCTGGCTGAATTTTTTGCGTATCGCGAACTTCGAATGAGGCATTACCCGCCTCGATAACACCCACATCGCCTGCCTGGCCGCCGGATTCTGCATAAAACGGCGTGTGATCCAGCACGAGGATCACTTCCTGGCCGGCCGTCACTTCTTTTACCGAATGCCCACCAACATAAATTGCCAGCACACTGGCTTCGTCCGCCAAGTGGTCATAGCCTTTGAATTCTGTTTTCGGACCCGCATACTCAAGACTGGCAGCCATTTCGAATTTGCCTGCTGCCCGTGCTGTCGATTTCTGTTTTTCCATCGCTTCATGGAAACCGGCCTCATCCAACGTGACATCGCGCTCGCGGCAAATATCCGCAGTCAGATCCAGCGGAAAGCCATACGTGTCATACAGCGCGAAAGCAGTCTTGCCATCGAGGCGCAGTGGATCTTTCGCCAGCGCGGCTTCGAGTATTTTCATCCCGTTTTCCAGCGTCTCGCTGAAACGTTCCTCTTCTTGCTTCAACACCAGCGCCACGCGATCGGCGGCATCGGCAAGCTCGGGATAGGCGGCGCCCATCTCGGCAACGAGATCAGGAATCAGTTTGTAGAAGAAGGGTTTCTTTTGCCCGAGCTTGTTCCCATGACGAAGCGCACGCCGCACGATACGGCGCAGCACATAAGCGCGTCCTTCGCTGCCGGGAACCACACCATCAACAATCAGGAACGCACAGGCGCGAATATGATCGGCAATCACGCGCAATGAGCTGTGGCTCGGATCTGTAATGCCAGTTTCGCGGCCAGCAGCAGTGACGAGTCGCTGGAACAGATCGATTTCATAGTTGCTGTGCACATGCTGCAGGATAGCCGCCAGACGCTCCAGACCCATACCGGTATCAACGCAGGGCGCAGGCAGCGGTGTGAGCGTCGCTTCACCCGTCACCGCATCAATCTGACGATCGAACTGCATGAAGACGTTGTTCCAGATTTCGATGTAGCGATCGCCATCTTCCTCGGCACTGCCGGGTGGGCCACCCCAAATATCGGGGCCATGGTCATAAAAAATTTCGGAGCAAGGTCCGCAGGGACCGGTCTCAGCCATCTGCCAGAAATTGTCCGAGGCAAAGGGTGCACCCTTGTTGTCGCCGATGCGAACCACGCGCTCGGGCGGCAATCCGATCTCGTTCACCCAGATGTCGTAGGCCTCGTCATCCGTGTGGTAGACCGTCGCCCACAGCTTCTCGGCCGGAAGACCATAGACCTCGGTCAGCAGTTCGTAAGCCCATTTCAGCGAATCGCGCTTGAAATAGTCACCGAAAGACCAGTTACCCAGCATTTCGAAGAAAGTGTGATGCCGCGCTGTGTACCCGACGTTTTCCAGATCATTGTGCTTGCCGCCCGCGCGAAGACAACGCTGCACGGATGCTGCTCGTACATAGTCGCGCTTGTCGGTACCCAGGAACACATCCTTGAACTGCACCATGCCCGAGTTGGTAAACAGCAGTGTCGGGTCGTTGCCGGGAACCAGAGGAGACGACCGTACGACCGTGTGGCCTTTGGAAGCAAAAAAACTGAGGAATTTATCCCGTATTTCTGACGAGTTCATGAGCGCTTGATTGACTGTTTTCGTAGCGACGGGGCGGGCCCCGGAAAGCCTGTGATTATACGTGAAGGCCCTCTGAACCTCCTCTGTGGATCTGCGTCAGCCGCTGCATACTTGCCGAAAAAATAAGCTCAGGCAGGCTCATCAAAAAAATGAGCGCCGATCAGGTCGAGCCGGTCGGTGCAGATGGCGTCAACACCGATCGCGCGCAATGCATGCGCCTGATCTGGTTCATTCACCGTATAGCAAAACAAGCCGTATCCTGCGTCTTTAACTGCGACGGCTTGGGCTTGAGTCAAAAACCTTGCATTGACGTGCAAGGCAGAGGCGCCCACTCGTCGCAATGTAAACAGCCAGTCAGTGGGCACAGCATCAACCAGCCAAGCGCGCGGTACCTCGGGCGCAGCCTCCTGAGCTGCCATCAAGGCTTCGATGGAAAATGAGGACAGCAGTACGCTTGCCGCAGGCAGGCGCGAGCAGGCCTGAGCCACCAGATATCCGGTTCGGGTCTCCGTGCCGGGTGCAGGCTTGATTTCGGCATTCATCCACACACCCTGTGCAAGGCAGAACGCAGCAGCATCGGCAAAACATGCCACAGGCTCACCGCTAAATGCCGGGGAATGCCAACCGCCCGCGTCCATCGCTAAAAGTTCATCCAGCGTGAAATCCGCGACCCGGCCATCGCCTGCTAGAGTGCGGCCAAGCACATGATCATGCATCAGCACCAGCCCGTCACCACGAACGGCCATCACATCGAACTCAACCGCACGAAATCCATGGTCAACGGCGCAGCGCATTGCCGCCATCGTGTTCTCTGGCGCAAGGATTCCACCGCCCCGATGGGCCATTACCCTGGGATAAGTCCACATCTGTCTGCCTCCTGCCATGATGCGCTGCGCTGCCTACGGTAAAATTGCGTTCTATTTTCTTCCTCGCCTCGCCATCATCCCATGGGTAACGACAGCAGTCACAACGCGCCAGCGGCGCCATCCAATTTTTTGCGCGCGATTGTGGATGCAGACACAGCGAGCGGGAAATATGCAGGTCGCACGGACAAGCAAGGTAAAGCACTGCCTACAGTGATCACGCGTTTTCCACCTGAGCCCAATGGTTATCTGCACATTGGCCACGCAAAATCGATCTGCCTGAATTTCGGCATCGTGCGCGACTATGATGGCCGCTGCCACTTGCGTTTTGACGATACCAATCCGACCAAAGAAGAACAGGAATACGTCGATACCATTATCGACAGCGTGCAGTGGCTGGGATATTCCTGGCAAGACCAAACCGATACGCATCAGTATTTTGCCAGCGATTATTTCGATCAGCTCTACGAAATGGCTGAATGGCTGATCACTGCAGGTCATGCTTACGTTGACAGCCAGTCGGCAGAAGATATGGCCGCCAATCGCGGCAGCTTCAGCGAGCCAGGTAAAAATTCACCTTTTCGTGAGCGCCCCGCAGCAGAATCGCTGGATCTGCTGCGCCGCATGAAGGCGGGCGAATTCGCCGATAGTCAGCACATACTGCGCGCGAAAATCGACATGGCCTCGCCCAATATGAACATGCGCGATCCGGCCATCTATCGGATACGTCATGCCCACCATCATCGTACGGGTGACACATGGTGCATCTATCCCATGTATGACTATGCGCACCCGATTTCGGATGCAATAGAAAACGTTACCCATTCGCTGTGCACGCTGGAGTTTCAGGACCATCGGCCTTTTTACGACTGGATACTCGAACGACTCGCCGAAGGCGGATTTTTCAAAAAACCTCTACCACAGCAATATGAATTTGCACGCCTGAATCTGACCTATGCAATCACCAGCAAGCGAAAGTTGTTACAACTGGTCGAGGAAAAGATTGTCGATGGCTGGGATGATCCGCGCATGCCAACGATTGTCGGTATACGCCGTCGTGGTTTTACGCCGGAATCATTGCGGCTGTTTGCCGAGCGCATCGGCGTTGCGAAATCCGATAGCTGGATTGACATGAGTACGCTGGAAGGTTCGCTGCGCGACGATCTGGATGACAAAGCTGCTCGGATCGTGTGCGTGCTCAATCCACTCAAACTCATCATTGATAATTTTCCGGAGGCACAAACCGAAGCTTGCAGCGCGCCGGTACATCCGCATCATCCCGAGCGCGGCAACCGTCAGTTCCCGATTAGCCGCGAACTGTGGATAGAGCAGGAAGATTTCATGGAAGTGCCTGAAAAAGGTTATTTCCGTCTTTTCCCGGGCAACAAGGTCAGACTGCGGTATGGCTATGTGGTCGAATGCACGGGCTGCGACAAGGACGCATCGGGCAAAGTAATCGCCGTACATTGCCACTACTACCCAGACAGCAAGAGTGGTACCGATGGCGCCTCAACTTATAAGGTCAAGGGCAATATCCACTGGGTATCTGCCGCACAATCAGTGGCAGTTGAAGTACGACTTTATGATCGTTTGTTTACCGACCCGCACCCGGATGCCGGCGGTAAGGATTTCAAGCAATCACTCAATCCCAATGCCAAGTCAGTAATCACAGCCTACCTCGAAGTTGGTGCAGACAAAGCGAACCCGGATGACAAATTTCAATTCGAACGTCACGGCTATTTCGTTGCTGACCGCGTGGACTCCACTCCCGGCAAGCCGGTGTTCAACCGTATCGTCACCTTGAAAGACAGCTGGGGCAAATAAGCCCGAAGAAGCTCGGCGGCAAGCCTCGCTTCAACCGCCTTTTTTCGGCATTGCATCTGTCGCTCTGTCGGCGGGCACCTCTTTGTCTGTCTTGCTGCGCTTGGTTCTCGCTCGCCGGTCCCAGTTGCGAATGATGTCACTGGCCGTGTCGCGCCCACCCAAACCAAAAGCGAGCCCCAGTGCAAGTGCAAAGGCACCCACCACCGCCATGAACAGCATATTGACCAGCGTTGTTGCCACGCCAATCTGGCTCACTGCCACCACTACGGTAAATGCCCACACCGCCATCGACGCTAGTTTGGCAAGGAAATCAGGGTTATCAAGATCTGCTTCAGCCGTCATGCCGCGCACAAGTTTCGACACCGCATTCGCGGCGATGCCACCGATGACCAGCACGACCAGCGCAACAGCCAGATTGGGTAACCACAGCAAGAGATCACGCAACACCTCCGATACCGCGGGCAATCCCAGTGCATCAAAGGCAACGACCAGAACAATCAGGCGCACAAACCAGTTCGCGATAGATGCAATCATGCCGGCTGAATCTGTTTCAGTACCCGTCTTGCTGACAAAATCCGCAAAACCTGAACGCTCAGCCAGTTGATTGAAGTGCGCCTTGCGCAACAACATAGCGATCGCCTTGGCCAGCAACGCAGAGACTATCCAGCCCACAATGACAATGACGATAAAGCCAAACAGGCGCGGTATGGCAGCAAAGAAAAGCGACATCGCACTGGTCAGTGATGCCATCAGCGAAGCGCCCCAGTCCGTGACTTGTGATTCCATCGTTGTTCCTATCCTGACGATATACTTGAAAAGGTCTAGACTCCCCAATTCGCATATCGATCGCGCTAATGTTTGACTCTCCACATTCTTCCTGCATGAACTTTGAAAAACTGATCTTCCTTGATCTGGAAACCACGGGTGCCAACCCGGCGGTAGACCGCATCACCGAAATCGGATTGGTCGAAGTTGACCGCAGCGGCAAGGCCACACACTGGTCCAGTCTGGTCAATCCGGGTGTATCGATTCCGGCGTTCATTCAAGGCTTGACGGGCATCAGCAATGAAATGGTGCGGTCCGCGCCTTCTTTTGCACAACTGGCAGCGGCACTGCATGAGCGTCTGCAAGATGCCTTGTTCATTGCACACAATGCTCGCTTTGATTACGGCTTTCTGCGTAATGCTTTTAGTGAGGCTGGCTTCAGCTTTCGTTCCGAAGTACTGTGTACCGTCAAACTTTCACGTGCACTTTTTCCTGCAGAGACGCGCCACAATCTCGATGTCCTGATTACACGACATCAGCTCAAACCGGATGCGCGACACCGCGCACTGGCTGACGCGGATCTGATATGGCAATTCTGGCAAAAACTGGAGCAGCAAGTACCGCAGGATGTGCTGATGCCCACCCTGAAGACCTTGTTGCAGCGTCCGAGTCTTCCATCGCATCTGCCCAGCGACACACTAGATCATTTACCCGACACGCCGGGCGTTTATTTGTTTTATGGCGAAAATGATTTGCCGCTTTATGTAGGAAAAAGTGTACATCTGCGTCAGCGCGTGATGTCGCACTTCAGTGCCGATCACAAGCTTTACAAGGAAATGCGTCTTTCACAACAACTGCACCGCATCGAATGGCGTGAAACCGTGGGGGAAATCGGTGCGCTGCTGCTCGAAGCACAGTTGGTGAAATCGCTGCAGCCAATTCACAATCGCAAATTGCGACGTCAAGGTAGTTTGTGTGCTTGGCGACTCAAGCACGATGCCGGCTTTCATGCAGCACCCGAGCTCAGTTATGCAAGCGATGCAGATTTCGGTCGTACAGATGCCGTCTATGGCTTGTTCAGTTCAAAACGCAAAGCCGAAAGCACACTGCGAGAACTCGCCGAGCAGCATCAGCTCTGCCTGGTGCAGCTCGGACTTGAGGGCCGCGCACAATCAAACAAACCGTGTTTCGGGTGGCAGCTGCAG
>JBIIEY010000140.1:0-5678 GCA_044237595.1 Burkholderiaceae bacterium
GTCTTTTTCGCGACGACTTTTTTAATGATCGCTTTTTTAGACACCGCTTTTTTGGCAACTAATTTTTTGGCTGGGGTTTTGGACGAATTTTTGTTTGTAGCAGTTCTAGTCACCGCTGTCTTTTCGGTCGTTGCCTTTTTCGCCGGAGCTTTTTTATTGCTGACTTTGGTATCGCTGACTTTTGTATCACTGGCCTTGGTGCGTGTCGTTTTTTTCACGGCGGTCTTGGTGATATGCGACGAGGCTTTGACCAGTGTTGTTTTCGCACCGGTAGCCGAGCGAGTCGCAGCTCCGAGTTTGATTTCTTTCTCGCCCCACAATTCTTCCAGGCGATAGTAAGCGCGAATAGCGGGTTGCATGATATGGACGACCATATCGCCCAGATCGACCAGTACCCATTCGCCTGTACCTTCACCTTCCATGCTGAGAATCTGCCCGCCAGCGGCCTTGACGGAGTCGCGCACGGAAGATGCCAGTGCTTTCGTTTGCCGGTTCGAGGTACCGGAGGCGATGGCGATGCGGTCGAACATGCTCGTCAGGTGGCTGGTGTCGAAGATGCGAATGTCCTGCGCCTTCACGTCTTCGAGTGCGTTGACTACGATGCCCTGCAATTTTTTGATATCCATTAATGAGTCTGGTAAAGGTGATGTTGTTGAATATAGTCTAGCACTGGCCCCGGAAGCAGGTCGGCAGTGTCTCCTGACCCTGCAATGGCCTCGCGGATTCTGGTCGACGACACTTCCAGCGCCAGCTGCGTCGCGATGCAGACCAGACCCGAGGGTGTCTGCCGTAATTGATCTGCGCTGGCCAGCCGGCGGGTGATTTGTGCTGCGACCGCTTTGTCCAGGGCTGCATCGTCCATTGTGAAACCCGGCCGCGCGGCAATGCACAGGTGGGCTTCACCAAACAAGGCAGGCCATTCATGCCAGGTGTGCAAGTTGATCAGCTGGTCCGCACCCATAATGAGCGCAAGCGACACATCGCTGCCCAGCTCGCTGCGCAAACTGCGCAGAGTATCGATCATGTAGCTCGGACCCTCGCGACGGATTTCCTGTTCATCGATACACATCGACGTGGGCCAAGCATCAAAGGCAATGCGCAGCATCGCAATACGATGCACAGCCGGTGTGGTCATGTCCGGCTTTTGCCAGGGCCGACCGCTGGGTATCAGTCGCAGCTCATCAGGATGCAGCAGTGTGCAAAAGTAGCGTGCCAGTCCGACATGACCCGAATGTACCGGATCGAAGCTGCCGCCCAGCAACAGCACACAGCGCTCACTCACGCAGCAAGCCAGTCACGATGTGGCAGGAAATCCGTATAGAGTTTCGCTTCAGGCGAGCCTGCCTCAGGCTGCCAGTCGTAACGCCATTTGACGATAGGTGGCATCGACATCAGGATGGATTCAGTGCGTCCACCCGATTGCAGACCAAACAAGGTGCCGCGATCAAAGACCAGATTGAACTCTACATAACGGCCACGACGATAAGCCTGGAAATCACGCTCGCGCTCGCCATACGCCATGTCTTTGCGGCGCTTCAGAATAGGCAGGTAGGCATCAATAAAATGATCGCCGACACTTTGGGTCATGGCAAAGCTTTGCTCAAAGCCTGCCGCATTGAAATCATCAAAGAACACACCGCCAACACCGCGCGCTTCTTTGCGATGCTTGAGATAAAAGTACTCATCGCACCATTGCTTGAAGCGCGGATGCAGCTCGGCACCAAATGGATCCAGCGCGTTGCGACAGGTCTGGTGAAAATGTTGCGCGTCTTCTTCGAAGCCATAATAAGGCGTCAGGTCCATACCGCCGCCGAACCACCAGACGCGCTGATCGCCTTCGCCGGTCGTGGTGAAAAAGCGCACATTCATGTGCACGGTCGGCGCATAAGGATTACGCGGATGAAAAACCAGTGATACACCCATCGCTTCCCAAGGGTGGCCGGCGACTTCCGGACGATTGGCCGCAGCTGACGGCGGCAGACTCATACCTTTGACATGCGAAAAACCTACGCCACCACGCTCAAGCACATTGCCTTCTTCAATCAAACGCGAAATACCGCCACCACCCTCGGGCCGTTCCCAGCTGTCGCGGATAAATTGGCCACCGTCGACCGCTTCAGCAGCAGACACGATGCGCTCTTGAAGCGACAAAAGCCAGGTCCGGACGGCATTCGGGTCGGGCGTGTTCATGGATTTTCCTTTTTTTTACTCGTGTCGTTCAGACAGGTCGTTTCAGTGCACGCCAGCCTATATCACGGCGAAACTGCATGCCGTCAAAATGGATCTTGTCCAGCGCCTCATACGCATGTTTCTGTGCAACGCGAACGCTGTCACCGAGACCCACCACACACAACACACGTCCGCCTTGTGTTGTGAGTGTTTTGTTTTCCAGTGCTGTGCCCGCATGAAAAGTCATGCTGTGTTCGGTTTCTTCGGGAATGCCCTTGATCACATCATTTTTGCGCGGCGCATCCGGGTAACCGCTTGCGGCCATGACCACGCCAAGTGCCGTGCGCCTGTCCCAGTCGAGCTCGATGTCGTTGAGCGTACCCGCAATCGCATGTTCCATGACCGACACCAGATCAGTTTTCAGGCGCGCCATAATGGGCTGCGTCTCCGGGTCACCCATGCGGCAATTGAATTCCAGTGTTTTGGGATGGCCCTCGGCATCGATCATCAGGCCGGCATACAGAAAGCCCGTATATGGAATGCCATCTTTGGCCATGCCTTGCACGGTCGGTTGAATGATCTCGCGCATCACGCGTGCATGCAATTCTGGCGTGACGATGGGTGCGGGCGAATAGGCACCCATGCCCCCGGTGTTCGGACCCTGATCTTGGTCCAGCAAACGCTTGTGATCCTGGCTGGTTGCCAGTGGCAGAATGTTTTTGCCGTCCACCATGACGATAAAGCTGGCTTCTTCGCCCTCGAGAAATTCTTCGACCACCACGCGCGCGCCGGCATCACCAAAGCGATTGTCCGACAACATCATGTCGATAGCGCCATGGGCTTCTTCCAGCGTCATCGCAACCACCACGCCCTTGCCAGCGGCGAGACCATCGGCCTTGATCACGATAGGGGCGCCTTGCTCGTCAATGTAACGATGGGCCGCAGCTGCATCCGAAAAAGTCTGATAGCGCGCCGTCGGTATGCCGTGGCGTTCCATGAAGGCCTTGGCGAAGTCCTTTGAACTCTCCAGTTGTGCCGCTTTTCGGGTGGGACCAAAAATATTCATGCCACGCTCGCGGAAGATATCCACGATGCCGGCAGCCAGCGGCGCCTCCGGACCAACCACAGTGAGCGTGACTTGCTCCTGCTGCGCAAAATCAGCAAGCGCAACGGGGTCGGTGATGGCCACATTCTTCATGCGCACATCCAGCGCGGTGCCACCATTGCCGGGCGCTACCATCACGACTTGTATGCGTTTGGATTGCGCCAGCTTCCAGGCGAGTGCGTGTTCGCGGCCACCAGAGCCTACAACAAGAATTTTCATGAAAGCTTCAGGTCAGGTTGTCGTATCAGCGTTGCCGCATACAATGTGCGGCAGGATCAAAAAACGAATTGCAGACAGCGTCGTAATTGCTTTGTTCAGACGTCTTGCTCAGTCTTCTATTACGGCATTGGTATAAACCTCTTGCACATCATCGAGGTTTTCCAGCGCATCCAGCAGTTTCTGCATTTTCACCGCATCATCGCCGCTGAATTCCGTACTTGTTGACGGCTTCATCGTGACTTCAGCCACTTCCGGTTTGAAGCCGGCCTTCTCCAAAGTTTCACGCAGATTTGAAAAAATCTGTGGATCACAGAGAACCTCAAAGCCGCCTTCATCATCGGCAATCACATCATCTGCGCCCGCTTCAAGCGCGGCTTCCATGAGCGCATCTTCGTTGGTGCCGGGCGCAAACAGCAGTTGCCCGCAATGCTTGAACAGAAAAGCAACTGAACCTTCGGTGCCCATATTGCCGCCGTACTTCGAGAAGGCGTGCCGCACTTCGGCCACCGTGCGCACGCGGTTGTCTGTCATGCAGTCAACGATGATGGCCGCGCCGTTCAGGCCGTAGCCTTCGTAGCGAATTTCTTCGTAGTTCACGCCTTCCAGGCCGCCAGTGCCGCGCTGGATGGCGCGGGTCACGTTGTCCTTGGGCATATTGGCATCCGCCGCCTTGTCGACGGCGAGGCGCAGCCGAGGATTGCTGTCGATGTCGCCGCCGCCCATGCGGGCAGCGACGGTGATTTCCTTGATCAGCCGGGTCCAGATCTTGCCGCGCTTGGCGTCAGTCGCGGCCTTTTTGTGCTTGATATTGGCCCATTTGCTATGTCCTGCCATGTGCTTTCTTTCCGGAATTCGTTACTGGCCTTGCAATTCGTGCAGTACGCCGGGAGGCGCTTGCGCAGACAGTTTTTTCGCCTGTACTGGCGGATGAACAGGGGGCGGATTTTAACATACCGGTCCGTGCGAAAACCCGCTGCAAATGGCGGCTTCGTCAATGCCAAAGGCCGCGCGATGGTGCCCCCAGTAGAATCCTTGCAGACCCTCACTTGCCTTCAACCTTCAGCCGATTTCATGCCCTCAAGCCCGCCACTGATAGCCCAACAGCAATTGCAGCGCCGGTGGTTTCTTATTGGATTGGCAATGGCGCTGGTGGGCGCTGTGCTGTTTTCAGGCAAGGCCATTGTGGTGAAGCTGCTGTACCGGCATCAGGTCGATGCGATGACGGTACTGGCTTTCCGGATGCTGTTCTCGTTGCCTGCCTTTGGCATCATTGCCTTGGCCCAGATGAAGCGTCAGCCGCCGCTGGCGGTGGCGGACCGCTGGCGCATGGTTCAGCTGGGCTTGCTGGGCTACTACTTGTCGAGTTATCTGGATTTTATTGGGCTGGCCTATATTTCCGCGGGACTGGAGCGACTGATCTTGTTCCTAACGCCGTCGTTCGTGTTGCTGATGTCGGTGTTTCTGTTGAAAAAGCGGGTCAGCTCCCTCGAGTGGCTCGCGCTGGCCATCTGCTATGGCGGCACGATGCTGGTCTTCATTCACGACGTCCGCCTGGGTGGGGCCAATGTGCTGGTCGGCGGAGCTTTTGTGCTGGGCAGCGCGCTGAGTTATGCGATGTACTTGCTGTTCTCAGGCGAGCTGGTGCAGCGGGTGGGCACTTTGCGGCTGGTGTCGTATGTGATGTGCGTCTCGGCGCTGGCGTCAATTGCGCAGTTTTTGCTGCTGCGGCCACCTTCTTTGCTGCTGCAGCCGGCCGAGGTTTATGGACTTTCCGTGATCAATGCCGTGTTTTGCACGGTGTTACCGGTATTTTTGACCATGATGGCCATCGCCCGCGTGGGTGCGCCGGTGGCATCACTGGCGGGCATGGCCGGGCCGGTGTCCACTTTGTTTTTGGCAGCATGGCTGTTGCAGGAGCCGATTGCAGGGATACAGCTGGCGGGGACGGCGCTGGTGCTGGCGGGGATTTATCTGTTATCCCGAAAGAAAACATGAAATCTCGATCTGAATACCGCTGGTATCGTCCGGTCTGCGGGGCGGCGAGCATCGCGGCGTGGTCTGAACTACCTTAGTTTGAAGTTATCATTCGTTTTTCATCGTTCAATCATTTTTTCGGCAGGTACAGTCATGACAAAAGCAATACGGTGTTTCAGCAATGGTGGTCCCGAGGTGATGTCGTATGTCG
>JBIIEY010000141.1:0-5636 GCA_044237595.1 Burkholderiaceae bacterium
CGCGGTAATTTGAATAATGAAATCGGCGTGCCGCTCACCTTGTTTCGGCTTGAAGCACAGCATCGTGCTGCCGTGATCGAAATGGGCATGAATCATCCTGGTGAAATTGCTCGATTGGCCGAGATTGCCGAACCCACTGTTGGCCTGGTGAATAACGCGCAGCGCGAACATCAGGAATTCATGGCCAGTGTGGCTGCTGTCGCTGAAGAAAATGGTGCTGTGATTCTCGGGCTGGGCGACGCAGCTGCTGCAATTTTTCCCGGTGATGAAGAATACACATCCCTCTGGCAGCGCTATGCCGGCCAGCGGAAGGTATGCAGCTTTGGTCTCGAGGCATCGTGCGATATCAGCGCGCAATGGCAGGCAGAAGATTTTGGCAGCCAGATCACGATCAGTACACCGGATACCCAATTCAAAGTCTATCTATCCGCTGCCGGTGTGCATAACGTGCGCAATGCGCTCGCCGCCTGTGCTGCGGCGATGGCGGTCGGAATTGATGCTGGCAGCATCGCGCGCGGTCTGGAAAACTTTGCACCGGTGGCCGGAAGATTGCAACGCAAGGCAGCAACCAATGGTGCCTTGGTCATTGATGACACCTATAACGCCAATCCCGACTCAGTGCGCGCTGCGATTGATGTACTGGCCGCCGCGCCGGCACCTCGTACCCTGGTGCTGGGTGATATGGGTGAAGTCGGTAGCGAAGGCGTCGCATTTCACGAAGAGATCGGTGCCTATGCGCAGTCGCATCACATCGATCGCTTGTTTACCCTCGGCACACTGGCACGTCACGCGACACAGGCGTTCGGTCAGGGCGCCGTGCATTTTGAAGACATGGACAAACTCACCGCAGTCATCACCGGCGTACCCGCCGGTGCCAGCATACTGGTCAAGGGCTCGCGCTTCATGCAGATGGAGCGTGTCGTGAATCACCTGACCGGTCAATCGACGGGAGGCCACTGAGATGCTGCTCTGGCTCGCCCAACAATTTCAGGATCAGATCGGCGCACTGCGGGTCTTCAACTTCATCACCTTCCGTGCCGTGTTTGCGACGCTGACGGCTTTGCTGATCGGTCTCATCGCTGGCCCGGCTGTTATTCGTCTGCTCACGACGCTCAAGGTCGGACAGGCAGTGCGTACCGATGGACCGCAAACGCATCTGATCAAATCCGGCACACCCACCATGGGGGGTGCACTGATACTGATCGGTATCGCAGTCTCTACCTTGTTGTGGGGTGACTGGAGCAATCGTTTTATCTGGCCCGTATTGATCGTGACGCTGGGCTTTGGCGTGATCGGCTGGGTTGATGACTATCGCAAGGTTGTTTACAAAGATCCGAATGGCATGGCCTCGCGCGAAAAATACTTATGGCAGTCGCTCATTGGTCTGCTTGCCGCGTTCTATCTCGCTTTCTCTGTATCGGGACCCACCAACCTCAAAGTCTGGGCCTTGTTCACCGAGTGGGTGCAATCTGGCTTCGTGATGGAATTACCAACCAAGACGGACTTGATTGTGCCGTTCTTCAAAACGATTACCTATCCGCTAGGTGTCTGGGGTTTTATCGCGCTCACTTATTTTGTGATTGTCGGCACCAGTAATGCAGTGAATCTAACTGATGGCCTCGATGGTCTGGCCATCATGCCCACCGTGATGGTGGGTTCGGGACTGGGTTTGTTTGCTTATCTCACCGGTAGCGCAACGTATTCGAAATACCTTCTGATTCCGCATATACCGGGTGCGGGCGAGCTGCTGATTTTTTGTGGTGCGATGGCGGGTGCTGGTTTGGCGTTCTTGTGGTTCAACGCCTATCCCGCACAGGTTTTCATGGGTGATGTCGGCGCACTGGCGTTGGGTGGTGCGTTGGGCACGATTGCCGTCATTGTTCGGCAAGAGATCGTGCTCTTCATTATGGGTGGCGTATTTGTCGTTGAAACCTTGTCGGTGATGCTGCAGGTGGCGTATTTCAAATACACCAAGATGCGTACCGGGGTCGGCAAGCGTGTGCTGTTGATGGCGCCTCTGCATCATCATTTTGAACAAAAAGGCTGGAAAGAAACGCAGGTCGTCGTACGTTTTTGGATCATCACGATGATGCTGGTACTGGTCGGGTTGTCGACCTTGAAGTTGCGATAAAACGAAATGGACTATCAGAACAAACAGGTATTGGTACTCGGACTCGGTGAATCCGGTCTGGCGATGGCGCTCTGGCTTGCGCAGGCCGGTGCGCGTTTGCGCGTCGCCGATACGCGTCCTGGTCCTGAACGTTTGTCTGCACTCAAAGAAGCTTGTCCTCAGGTGGAATTCATCAGCGGTGAATTTACTGCTGCCTTGCTTGAGGGCGTGGATCTGGTGGCAGTCAGCCCGGGGCTGTCGCCCAACAATGAACTCGCCGTGGTCATGCCCGCAGCACAGGAAAAAAATATTCCGGTGTGGGGCGAAATCGAACTCTTTGCGCAAGCGCTCGCTGCATTGAAGGCTGAGCGTGATTACCAGCCCAAGATCATCGCCATCACAGGTACCAATGGCAAAACCACGGTCACCAGTCTCACCGGGCAGTTGTGCCGTGCCGCAGGCTTGTCCGTGAAAGTCGCTGGCAATATCAGCCCTGCTGCGCTGGATGTATTGCGCGATGCGATTGCGCACGATGAATTGCCGCAGTGCTGGGTATTGGAATTGTCCAGCTTTCAGTTGTTCACTACATTCAGCCTCAATGCGGATGCTGCGACCGTACTTAACGTCACGCAGGATCATCTCGACTGGCATGGCGATATGAATGCTTATGCCGATGCGAAAGCGCGCATTTTTGGTCCAGATACCGTGCGTGTACTCAATCGCAATGATGCACGCAGCATCAAGATGCTTAGCCCGAAAGCACATTGCGTCAGTTTTGGTAACGATCTTCCGGCAGAGGCGGACGGTCTGGGTCTGTCGACCGAACATGGCATGCAATGGCTGATGCTGGCGGTAGGTACCGAAGACGGTGAAAAGAAAAAGCGAGGCAAGGCCGCAGTCGAGACCGAGTTGTTCATGAATCGGCTCATGCCTGCAGATGCACTCAAAATTCGCGGTCAGCACAATGCGACCAATGTACTCGCAGCGCTTGCACTCTGTCGCGCAATCGGCTTGTCACTGGCGCCCTTGCTGCATGCAGCGCGTCAGTATCGCGGTGAGCCGCATCGCGTTGAGTTGATTGCCACGGTTGGTGGTGTTGATTATGTCGATGACAGCAAAGGCACGAATGTTGGTGCGACTGTCGCTGCGATTGAGGGACTGGGCCAGAGCGAGCGTGCGCATTTGATTCTGATTGCCGGTGGTGATGGCAAGGGTCAGGATTTCGCGCCGCTGGCTCCTGCAGTGAAACATTATGTGCGTGCGGTGATGCTGATTGGCCGTGACGGCCCCGCCATTCGTGCAGCACTCGCTGATACCGGCGTCACGCTCACCGATTGCTGGACATTGGAGCAGGCTGTGCAACGCGCCGCCGAAATCGCCAGCGAAGGCGACACAGTGTTGCTGTCACCTGCCTGCGCAAGCTTTGACATGTTCAAAGACTACGCACATCGCGCGCAAGTATTTGCAGACGCCGTCCATGAACTGGCGGCCAGCCGCGGTGAGGTGCTGGCATGAAGATGACCCTGCCTTTTTTCGGTGACGGCGAGCAGAACAACGCCGATCTGAAGCTGGGGCAGCGCTCGAGCATGCTCGAGTACGATCAGGCGCTGGTCTGGGTGACATTCCTGTTACTGCTGATCGGTTTGGTCATGGTTTACTCTGCCTCGATCAATCTCACTGAAACCAAAAAATACAAAGACGCATCGAGTCATTTTTTTCTGGTTCGGCAGTCTGCCTATATTGCGATTGGTCTTGTGGCTGGATTACTTGCATTCCGCATTCGCATTGAGCAGTGGGAGAAAGTCGCTCCGTATCTGTTTCTCGGTTCGCTGTTTCTGATGATCGTGGTGCTGATACCTGGCCTCAGCAAAGATGCCGGCGGCGCACGTCGGTGGATCAGCATCGGGCCATTGCGACTTCAGCCTTCCGAAATACTGAAGCTGATGATGGTCATCTATGCCGCGGACTTCACCGTGCGCAAGCAGCAGTACATGCACAAACTGACCAAAGGCTTTCTGCCCATGGCCGGTGCGGTCGGACTCGCTGGTGGCTTGCTGATGGCGCAGCCCGATCTGGGCGCTGCTGGCGTTGTGGTTTGTATCGCGATGGGTATTTTGTTTTTGGGTGGATTTAATATCGTCTGGTTCGGTGGCATCGCCGGCGTTCTGGCCTCGGTGTTCAGTCTCATCATTCTGTTCTCGCCATGGCGCCGCGAGCGCATGACCGCCTATCTTGATCCCTGGGCTGATGGCAACGTACTTGGCAAGGCTTATCAACTGTCGCATTCACTAATTGCCTTTGGACGTGGTGAATTGTTTGGCGTTGGTTTGGGTGGCAGCGTTGAAAAACTGCACTACCTGCCCGAAGCACACACGGATTTTCTGATGGCAGTCATTGGCGAAGAGCTTGGATTGGCCGGTGTCCTGCTGGTCACCTTCCTGTTCTATTTCATTGTTCGTCGTGCGTTTGATATCGGCAGACAAGCCATCGCTACCGAAAAATTCTTCGCCGGTCTGGTTGCCAAAGGCATTGGTATCTGGATCGGTGTACAGGCCTTCATCAACATGGGTGTCAATCTCGGCCTTCTGCCTACCAAAGGCCTTACTCTGCCGCTGATGAGTTTTGGGGGGTCCGGCATTGTCACCAATTGCATCGGTATCGCGATTCTTTTGCGTATCGACTACGAGAATAGGGTGCTAATGAGAGGTGGCCGCGCATGAAACACCTCATGGTCATGGCAGCGGGTACAGGCGGGCATATTTTTCCCGGCCTTGCGATTGCGGACACCATGCGTGCGCGCGGCTGGCAAGTGTCATGGCTGGGTACACAGCGCGGTATGGAGGCAGAGATCGTGCCTCGATATGGTCTTGCATTTGATGCGATTGATTTCAGTGGCCTGCGTGGCAAGGGCTTGATGCACACGGTGACGGGTGTTTTCAAGTTGGCGGCAGGTTTTTTACGTTGCAGAGCAATTCTTCGTTCGCGCGCACCCGATGTGGTGCTCGGTATGGGGGGTTATGTGACGGTGCCGGGTGGTTTGATGGCTGCGTGGTTGGGCAAGCCTTTGGCATTGATGAATGCCGATGCTGCGCTGCTGATGTCGAACAAAGCTTTGCTACCGTTCGCGAGAAAGATTTTATTTGGTTTTGATGCAGAAGCGACAGCGGCAGGCGGTAAGGCGCAAGTCACCGGTAATCCAGTGCGGCGCGAAATCAGTCAGCTGCCTGCGCCGCTTGAGCGTTATCGCGCTCGATCGGGTCCGCTGAATGTGCTGATCATTGGCGGCAGTTTAGGCGCGAAGATTTTGAATGAAGTTGTGCCTGCAGCTGTTGCGAAAATGCCGACAGAGCAGCGGCCTCGGATTGTGCATCAATCGGGTCGTGCGCACATTACTGCGCTAAAGGACAGATACGCAAAGGCGGGTATCGATGCCGAGGTGGTGGACTTTATTGATGACATGGCGGCGCGCTATGCAGCGGCTGATCTGGTGATCTGTCGCGCCGGCGCAATCACCGTGACTGAATTA
>JBIIEY010000142.1:0-5629 GCA_044237595.1 Burkholderiaceae bacterium
ATCCGGCAGTCGCTGCGGAAGAAAACCATTTGTACGCCACCTCATGATTGCGCGAGATGCCTCGACCATGGTGATACAGGGTACCGAGGTTGTACTGCGCTTCAGGCAATCCCGATTCAGCGGCCCGTTTGTACCAGGTAAACGCATCAGCATCGCTCTGCACGACACCCAGTCCGTGCTCGTACAAATAACCCAGATTGTTCTGTGCGCGTGTGTCGCCCTTGCCGGCAGCTTTGCGTAATGCGCGTTCAGCCGTTGCATAGTGGCCGCGCTCAATGGCTTTCATCGCAACGCCAATATCTGCCTGCGCTGTACTGCAGATCAGCAGCAGCAAGGCAAATAGTCTGGCAATGGTTTTCATGCGAGCTTGCGTACCGTCGTCGGTGCGGGAGATTCACTGCAGCCAGTGGCGGCTGCAGGTTTGCGCATGAAACCTTGACAGCGAAGGCCATCAATCCGAAGTACTTCGATGGCCGGGAGAATGCGGCTCTTGAATCCCATCAGCCGGCAAGAGTAAGGCATCTTGGGATCCCAGCTTACGGCGAAGTGGCGACACTGCCAGCAGTTGGGCGCCTCTTCTTGTTCAGAGAGCTTGGGAGTGTTCATTTCTTGTTACGTCGTTTGTTCTGATAATCGTTCCAGGCGCGAAAGCTCGCAGCAGCGAATACTCCTGCCAAAATAACAACGCCGAACAAAGCCTGAAAAAACTCACCCAGCGTCATGTCCGGTGGCAGGAAGCGCTCGGGGTGCACCACCACCATCACCAGAAACAGCCCAATCGAAATCAGTGAAATGCGAAGCAGCCGAAATGCGATGCGGCTGCGCTTGTCATTATTGTCCATACCAGCCTCAGAGCGACCTTCTCTACTGCCCGTATTTTGTCACAGGCTGAGAGGACACGCCGGCCGGATTTTTGATCCGGCCTGTATTACATCGGACGGGATCAACCGCCGAGGAGTTTGAGTACAGTTTGCTGGCTGGTATTCGCCTGAGCGAGCACCGCGGTGGCCGCCTGCTGCATGATCTGAGTCTTCGCGAGATCGGTACTAGCTTGCGCGTAATCTGCGTCTTCAATCTGGCTGCGCGATGCCGATAAATTGGTCGACACGTTGGACAGGTTGTTGATCACATGTTCCATGCGGTTCATCACCGCACCCATGGTGGCGCGCGTCGCATTGACTTTGTCCATTGCTTCGTCGAGCAAGTTCAGGACCGCCGAAGCGCCATCGCGCGTGTTGATTCGAACACGACGATCTTCCACATTCAGATCCACATCGCCCGTGATATCGCCAGTGATCGTGCCATTCTTGCCAAAGTCGGCGAGGTCAATGGTGATGTACTGGTTGGCAGAGGAACCCACCTGGAAGGCTAGTCGACCGACTTTGGGCGGGTCCATGTCTTCGCTGGAGCGACCGCCGAAGGTGCCTTCCTGAAAGCCTAGCGCTGCGAAGTTAGCATCAGTGCCGTAGCCCTTGTCACCGACCGAGATCGAGAAAGCCTTGCCGGTTGCTTTGAGCTCATCCAACAAATCCGATGGTGGCGCACCGGCAGGTGCCGGCAAACCTGGCAGAAGTGCAGGATCTGAAATCATCCGCACGGTGCTGTAGAGCGTACGTGCTGAGGTTGACGTCGCTGAGGCATCGACAATACCGGTGACATCGTTATCGCCAAAGCTATTCGCGGTTACCGTGCCTAGAGATAGGGTTGCGGTCGCAGTTGCCAAGGGCGTCACAGACGCGCCGGTCAGAGTGAACGGCGAGCCGGCCACAGTAGATGTTATTTCGAGGTTACCACCAACCACTTCAACAGAAATGTTTTTGAGATCGCCGCTGGTAATCTTCGCATTAATAGCCGTCTCTAATACAGTTGCCAGATCGGCCGCATCCGTGCCACCAGCCACTGCGCTAGTGACGGTCACCCCATTGATTACAACCGTCGCCTTATCTACGGCCGCGACCGGATCTCCAATCGTGACACGTGACACCTGCGCAACCGCACCACCTTTATCCAGACCAAAACTGGCAGCAGATACGTCCTCTTCATTCGAGTCAAACCAGACAGAAAAATTACGGCCATCAGTTTCCAAAGTGACGCCACTACCGTTATCCGACGCTGTCACCCCATGCTGACCCGTGCGGGCATTAATGGCTTCGACCACCTTCTCGCGACGCTCAGTACCCGTTTCATCCTGCACAAATACAACCGGCACCGTCGTACCGTTAATGTACAAATTGTAAGTGGCGCCGCTTGAAGAAGAAATGGCGGGGACTGACGTGATGGTCGACAGGCCCTTGCTGACAATCGGATTGGCAAGTGCACGTACACCCGTTTCGCTGCTATGCGAATTAATCGCTGCAGCGATTGCAATCGCGCTGGCACTGGGATCGCTACTGGACGCGATTGAGCTTGACTTCAAGTCGTCCGCTACCGTAGTTGCACGGATCTTGATGCCATTAATTACAAGGTCATCCACATTGAGTGGCTTGGCTTGCGAGGCAATATTGGCCTTGACACTTGTCTTTGTTATTGTGGACGACGCACTACTGGATGATGATATTGATAAAGTAAAAGGTGTTCCGGGCGTGCTAGCGGTAATCAGCAACTCGCTCTCTGTACGTCCTGCCGCAACGGTCACCCCCAGATTTTCATAATCTGAATAATCTTCAGCGATTAGCTCAACGATCTCATCGCGTATATCCTGCGCTGTCAGGGCTCCTGTTGCTGCTGTGTGAGAAAAGGTTGTACCGTTGACCGTCACCGTATAAACATCACCAATAGTTGCAGCACCGGATAGTGAAACCGCCGAAACCTGTGCAACTGGCGCATCAACCGTAGCGCGTGCGCTTGTATTGAACACCGACTGATTCTTGGTGAAATTACCCTCGATCAGACCGGTTCTTGTAACGTCTCCTGTGGTGGCACTTGAAATAACTACGGGAGCCGGTATCTTGGACTCAAGAGAATAGGTACCGCTGTGCACACCCTCACGCAAGCCGATGCGCTCGCCAAAAAGTTCAGCGTTGCTATCCGTCTCAAAACGGACTTCAATGTTGCGGCCATCAGCAGCAACCAGGGTAATACCCTTGGAATCATAACCCGTGTCAATTGCCTTGACGCCCGTCTTGGCAGCAATCGAATTGATGGCGTTGACCACACTTTCCCGGGTAGCACGGGTGTTATTCAATACTGTGGTGATATCGGCGGAGGCATATCCATTAATGAATACCGCACCCTCAACAACCGAGTCGGCACTCATTGAGCGGCCCGTGAAAATATTTTCATTCACTTTTGCATACACGCCCGTACCTGGACGCATGGTGCTGTACTCCTGCGTCGTATCAACGATTGCAGAAAGTCCGGTGGTACCGGGCAAGACTTCCGTCTTGGCGACATTGCGCTCGGATACCGGAAAGTCGATGTTGATTGTGGAACCGCCAGGCGCGTAAGTGATGACCCGACCAGAAGCCGGATTGAAAGACGTACTGGCACGTAGCGTTGATGCAATTTTTGCGGCCGCGAGTACCGAAGTATTTTCTGACGCGGTCAGCGTTACGCTCACGCCACCAACAGTGATCGTGCCTGCGCTGGGCGTACCCGTCAATGTGAGCGTTTGCGACTCGCCAACCGTCGTGCCAATGTTGCCAGCCAGTCGATTAATCGCAGCCGCTTTGGCGATCGCGCTGCCTGCCGCATTGTTGACTGGCGAGTAAGGATCATCGGTCGCGTAGGAAGCGCCAATATCGATGCCATTGATTCGCAGGTCACCCGCACGAAGTGCTGGAATACTGCCCTCCACCGCAATCGACAAACCCACTGCACGACTAGTGAAAGACTCAGTATTGCCATCATCATCCTTGAAGGTATAAACCAGATCCTCGGAAATCACCTTACTATTGTTGCCAGTCGCGCTATCGAAGGTGACGGTACCATCAGCCGGTACAGCAACGCCTGTGAGCGTGATCGTCTGATTATCTGAGGTGATGAATGATGCACTGACAACGCCAGCGGAAGTAACACTGAAATCCAGAGCACCACTCTTTAAGAATGTACCGCTGCTGGAAAAGGATTCGTCGGCAGACACAATTGCATCTGTCGGTGTATCTACCTCCCATGTTACGCCTGCAACGCTAGCATCGACTTCAATATCGTCAATATTGCCATCGCTGGCGGCATAAGTAATCGTCAAAACACCGGGTGAATCCTGCCTGATCGTTCGACCCGATGTATCGGGATCAAAGCTTGAATCTGCTTCCAGGCCCTCTATGACCTTGGCAGCAAAGGTTGAAATTGACGTGATATCGTCTGAGCCAATTACGATGTCAATGCCAGCCACCGTAATTGTGCCTTCGGCCAGTTGTGTATCCTCTGTAAAAGTCAGCGTCTGTATCTCGCCACCGTCATCCCCAGACACGGTACGTACGGTCGTTGGACTGATGAACACGTCACCAAACTGACTGACCGATGTCGTTTTATAGACAGGCATCTCACCTACACGCTCACCCGCCGTACCACTGAGGAGTGGAAAGCCGTTCCATTCAGTGGACTCGGAGATATGCACGATTTCAGCCTTAAGCTGCTGGAATTCGAGATCGAGATAGCTACGCTGCGCGTTGTCGTTGGTGTCGTTGACTGCCTGAATCGCCAACTCACGCATGCGTTGCATCATGTCCGTGATTTCGTTGGTCGCACCCTCGGCTGTCTGAATCAGCGAGATGGCATCACCTGCGTTGCGGACCGCCTGATTCAAACTACGAATCTGGTGGGTCATGCGCGTCGCGATGGCGAGACCAGCCGCATCATCGGCGGCGGAGTTGATCCGTTTGCCCGTCGACAGCTGCGCCATCGCCTTGGACATCGTGCCTTCGGTGCGTTTCAAGGCTGCCTGTGACACCAGCGCCTTAACGTTTGTATTGATGACTGCCATGCTCGATTTCTCCTTGCGGCGTCTCTAGTTGCTTAGATCGGTTTGGGCCCATTGCCCGTCATTAACATCAATCAAGCAAACGCCGTGCCAGATTAAAAACTCAAATTTAATCAATGACTTATAAAAACTTGTTATGTTTTTCCCTACCCTGCAAATTGTTGCCGGCAATTTTTGTCGATTTTCCGGCAATGCCTTGCAGCTTATCAAAATGATCACACGCGCGAGACAGCACCCAAGCCGAGAGCCTCCGCCAATGCCTCATACTCCTTAAGCAGTTCAGGGTGTTCGGGGTAAATCGCCAGCGCCACACCGCAAGCCTCGAAAGCCTCTGCCAGATCAAGATTGCAGCGCAGCGAACGAATCAGCATGGAATGGGTAAATACCGTAGCGCCAGCACCCTGCATATCCATCAACTGACGCAGCAGATCAACCGCTTGCGGCCAGTCTTCGCGCACCACCGCCAACAGGCTGGTAATGGCCAGAATGTCTTCGCTTTCCGGATACAGCGCCAGACCCGCATCGCCCAGGGCATAGGCGAGTGCGTCATAGTTCTCGCCCATCAGCGCCTGAATCGCCACACGAAAATCCTGCGGTGAATACTGGGACACGTGCATGGCACTGAAAGGCTGACCGCTGTCGGCAAAAGAAATCATGACTTGGGCGAGGTTGTGCATTGTTGAGGCTCCTTTATTAATATCTTCACGC
>JBIIEY010000143.1:0-5628 GCA_044237595.1 Burkholderiaceae bacterium
AGATTCATTGCTCCAGATCTCTTTGGGCGCGAGTCCACTTTCTTCGAGAGGTACTTTGCGCAAGTCAAAGACCGCACCACGACCGGCATCATTGGTCAGCTCGGGAAAGGCATTCGACAAACCACCGGCACCCACATCGTGTATCGATAGAATGGGATTATCTTCACCCAGCGCCCAGCAGGCGTTAATAACTTCCTGTGCGCGTCGCTCCATTTCGGGATTGCCACGCTGGACAGAGTCAAAATCCAGATCCGCGGCATTCGCGCCCGTGGCCATGGATGATGCAGCACCGCCGCCCATACCGATCCGCATACCGGGGCCACCGAGCTGTATCAGCAAGCTGCCGGGCGGCAGACCTTCTTTCTTCGTGTGACGCGCAGCGATATTGCCCATACCGCCGGCGATCATGATCGGCTTGTGATATCCGTAAACGGTACCACCGACATTTTGTTCATAGCTACGGAAATAGCCCGCCAGATTCGGTCTACCGAATTCATTGTTGAATGCAGCACCGCCTAGAGGACCATCAATCATGATCTGCAAAGCTGACGCAATGCGCTCGGGCTTGCCGGTGATATCGGACATGCCCATATCTTTGCGGGTTGACACTGCTTGATTCACATCACGCGCGTTTTCCCAAGAGCGCACGGCATGGGTGAGCATGAGATTGGACACACTAAAGCCAGCCAGGCCTGCCTTGGGTTTGGCGCCACGGCCCGTCGCGCCCTCATCACGAATTTCTCCACCTGCTCCGGTGGAGGCGCCGGGGAAAGGTGAAATCGCGGTCGGGTGGTTGTGGGTTTCAACCTTCATCAGGATATGCGTGGCTTCTTCCGAGGGAAGGTACTGCTGACCCTGTGCAGCGCGAGGATAAAAACGCGATACCACCGCGCCTTCGATCACCGAAGAATTATCCGAGTAAGCCACCACCGTGCCCTCAGGATGCAACTGATGCGTATTGCGGATCATGGCAAATAGCGAACGGTCCTGCACCTCGCCATCAATGGTCCAGTCGGCATTGAAAATCTTGTGCCGGCAATGTTCACTATTGGCTTGCGCGAACATCATGAGCTCGACATCGGTAGGATTGCGACCCGCGCTGCTGAACGCCGCATCGAGATAGTCGATCTCGTCATCCGAGAGCGCGAGTCCAAGTTCGACGTTCGCTTTCAAAAGCGCCTGACGCCCACCGGTTTTTACATCAATATAAGCCAGTGGCTTTGCAGGCAATTCGTCGAAGAGCGCGGCAGCCTCTTCGGGTGCGCGAATGACGGTCTCGGTCATGCGGTCATGCAAAAGCGCCATGACCAGCGATGTTTGTTCAGTATCCATGACGGCTGCCTTGCCCAGCAGTCCGGATTTCAATGCAACTGTATAGATCACGCCGCGCTCAATGCGATGTATATGAGACATGCCGCAGTTGTGCGCGATATCCGTCGCTTTACTGGCCCAGGGTGAGATAGTGCCAAAACGCGGTATCACCACGAATCGCTCGCCACTGAGATCGGACATCAGAGGTTCGCCGTAGGAGAGCATTGCCTCGAGTTTCTGGCGATCGCCGTCATTCATCGGCGTCTTGCTATCAACGAAATGGCAGAAACGGCCGCTGATCCCCGTGACCGCAGGATGGATCTCTTTCAGTTGTGACAATAAGCGCTGGATACGGAAGGCAGACAGGGCATTGGAGCCCGGCAAAATGAGCATGGCGAAGGCAGCTTGAAGTGGGTTACGCGCGAGAGCCGGCGCGGTAGAAATCAAGGTTGCGATTATAACCCGCCACCCTCTTCCAACTCTCTCGCGATGATCACCAATTCAGCGATGTGCTATGGTCTGCCGGATTCTTTCCCAGCCAATGCTTGCATGATGATGAAGCAAAGCCATTCCCGCATACGTTCATTGGGCAGCACACGGCGCAGCGATCTCGTGGCATCAAGCCTGTCGCTCGCTGAAACCCGACAAGCTGTGTTCACGACACTCTATGTATCGGAAGCACTGGCAGCGGCCAGCGCCGCCGATACCGCCCGCCAGACCGGCCGCCCTCGCTCCGCGCTGGCTGGCCTGCCAATATCCATCAAAGATTTGTTCGACACCGAAGGCGAGGTGACGCTGGCCGGCTCCGTCGTGTTGCGCGATCGTTCACCTGCATCTAAGGATGCTCCCGTAGTGGCCCGCCTGCGTGCTGCAGGTGCGGCGCTGATGGGCAAGACCAACATGACCGAGTTTGCATTTTCCGGGGTCGGCATCAACCCCCATTACGGCACGCCCGGCAATCCTGCCGACCCGACACGCATACCCGGTGGGTCGTCCTCGGGCGCAGCGGTCTCGGTGGCCGGTGGCAGCTGCGTTGCGGCCATAGGCTCGGACACTGGGGGATCGATTCGCATCCCTGCCGCGCTTTGTGGACTGGTCGGATTCAAACCCACCATGCGTCGGGTGCCTGTGGCAGGCATTGTGCCGCTATCGCCTTCGCTGGATACGCTGGGGCCCATTGCGCACACGGTTGAAGATTGTCTGCTGATCGATAGCGTGATCGCTGATGCGCCCTTGCAGCCAGAGCGAATCACGCTCGCCGGGCTGCGGCTGGCGGTGCCGCTTGATGTGGTGCTCGATGATATGGACACGCAGGTCGCGCATGCCTTTTCCCGTGCTTTGTCGCTCCTCTCAGCTGCCGGTGTCGAAGTAATCGATGTGCCCATGCCCATGCTGCGTGAAGCACCGCAGATCAACCGCTTTTCGCCGATCGAAGCCTATGCATGGCATCAATCCCTTTTAGAGACGCGGGAGGACGCCTACGATCACCGGGTCGTTCAGAGAATTCGGCAAGGCGAAAATCAGGGGCCTGAGGTATTGAATGCGCTCCGTGCTGCGCGTGCTGACTGGATAAGCTGCGTGGGCGCAGCACTGGCAGGTTTCGATGCGCTCCTGATGCCCACTGTTCCCATCATTGCGCCGCACATCGCGCCGCTGCTCGCTTCGGATGCCGCGTTTTTTGAAGCAAATCGTCTGCTGCTCCGTAATCCTTCACTCATCAATCTTCTTGATGGCTGCGCCATCTCAGTCCCCTGCCACCGGTCAGGCGAATTACCGGTGGGCCTGACGGTAGCAGGGCTGGCAATGACGGATGCAAAGTTAATTGCCATCGCTCAGATCATTGAAGATTTTCTGGGTAAACCGGATGAATTCACAATGACTCCCTGACATACACGGCATTGGCAAGCGCCTCACCATATCTATCTTTCATGCCATAGGGTTTGACTGAAAAATCTCTGTCAGCGTAGACAGCAATTACTTTCTCATACCCCAGTGATAGGACAAACCGGGCAGTCTTGTCTGCCTCCTCGGCATCTCTGAACGTTAGTCGCGCTGATCCAAAGTTGATGTAGGCGACCTTTGGATTATCATCATCAAAAAAAATCTCGCCACCGACAACGCCGTGAGATTTAATCAGACTGTGCATAGGAATACCCCGTGAACTCTCCGGACAAGGCGTCATCTCACGCACGATATGCATGCCACTGTCGTCAATCAGGTAAAGATATTTGAATTCCCGCTGGCCGTAGGGTCCGGTAGTGACGTCGGCGAATGTGCCCTCACCCGGTTTTTTGCTTTTTATCTGAATGCTTGGTTTGACGGCTGGCAGGTCAAACGGGTTAGTATTGCTGACACTCCTTTCAGGGCCAATGTTATAAACCACGCCTGAACCAAAGTCATCCTCATCCATATTTACGAGCTCTGATATTTCATCATCAGAAACGATTGCTACTTTCCAAGGATCTGCAAATGTTGACTGATGCACCTTTGGGGTATTGGCAATCTGTACGGGATCAACTGCCATCGCTTCCAATTTCATTCTTTTATATTCAGTAAAAAACGGGAGAAGAAGCTCTTCAAGTGATTTTTTGATCACCATCCTGGGTGGCAGAAGGTGACGCGCAGCCAGATATTTATCGGCGCGACGGGTAACACTTGGGGCGGATCTCGGCATACTACATTTAAGGAGTAAATTCATGATGAGTCCTTTTTGTAAACTGTCTCTGATAAAAGTTGTCTGACAGCCGCCGACACCGGTAGTCGTAGGTTATCGGCAGCATTTCTTTTTTTGCAATTGCCGTGCCATACACGCCGGGTGAGGTAAGTGTTTTCTGATGGCGATTTTCAGCAGGAAGCGTGGCATGTCGTCAACAGAACGTAGACCGCTCGCACCAAGAAGCAGTCCTTTTATCTAGCAAATAAGTGCATGCACTGATTTGGGTAAATTAATGCGTGCAGATGGTCGATTAACGGTTCATGTTGTTTTGAGATGAGTTTGAGGCTACCCTATACCGGCTTTTTTTAAAAAGTGTTTCCCTGAAGAACATAGGCATCGACCTGCCCCGCAGTGATCAGTGGGCTGCAAGGTTTGCCTGGAACTGGAGTCCAATGCGTGTCGCTGTGATTGGTGGTGGTGTCATCGGTGTCTGCACCGCCTACTACCTGGCCGAGGCCGGGCATGAAGTTTCTGTCATAGAACGCTATGGCAACGTTGCCCAGGAAGCCAGTTTCGGGAATTTGGATCTCATGGGCCCGTCTGCCGTCCGCCCCTGGGCGACGCCCGGGACGGTGGGTCGCGTGTTCTCCATGCTCTTTCGGCCTGAGTCCCCGGCGGCATTCAGTTCGCGGTTTGAGCCGGCCATGTGGCGTTGGTTGCGTCGCTCGATGTCCGAATGCGCATTACCCCGTTACAAACAAAATCAGCAACGCCTGCTTCGCCTTGCGAGCTACAGTCAAGAGCTGATGCAACACCTGGTCCAGACCTGCGAGTTGGATTTCCAGCAACGTAATGGCACCTTGATGATGTTTCGCACGTCACGCGAGCTAGAGCTGGCTCAGCCCATGATGGAGCTGCTGGGCGAGATAGGCGGTCGCCATGAGCTGCTGGATATTGAGGCGGCACGCCAGCTGGAACCGGCACTCTCGAGCGAAACAGTATTTCATTCAGCCTTGTACATTCCCGATGACTGGTCGGGTAATTGCCCACTGTTTGTAAGGCAGATGAAATCTCTCGCACAAGACAAGGGCGTAGAATTTCACTTCAACACCGAGGTACAGACCATCCGGCCAGAACTCGGTGGGGTAAGCTTCCAAGTGGACGGTCGCAGCATCGACACCGATGCGGTCGTCGTTGCAGCCGGTGGTGACAGTGTTCGTCTGCTCAAAGCCATCGGGATCAGCTTGCCGCTCTATCCGGTCAAGGTCTATTCTGCGTCAACCCCGATTCAAGAGTACGAGCTTGCACCACAACTCTCTGTTTTTGATGATACCTATCGGGTCGGCCTTACGCGGCTGGGCAAGCGAATTCGTATCGCCGGTTGCGCCGAACTTGGATCGTCGAGTTTCGATCTGCATCAGAAGGCCGTAAACACCCTGGTCAAAGTTGGTGATGACTGGTTTCCGAATGCCGCAAATTACCGAACCGCGAGTTTTTGGTGTGGTCCGGCAGCGATGCTGCCCGAGGGCGTACCCTTGCTCGGCGCAACCCGCTACCCGAATGTCTTCATCAACACGGGACATGGCTCGGGTGCCTGGGCGATGGCGGCGGGTAGCGGCAAGCTCATGGCTGACCTGATCTCGTCGAGGCGAACTGAGATT